>JASLRT010000046.1 GCA_030743815.1 Candidatus Neomarinimicrobiota bacterium
CGGGACAAAAGAGTATATTGAAAAAGTGCCCATGTGGGTTGTGAGCATTGCACTGGTGGAGAACAAGGTACCTGTTTTGGGTATTCTCTACAATCCTGTGAAAGAGGAACTGTTCAGTGCGGTAAAGGGTGAAGGGGCAAAATTGAACGGTGAAAGGGTCTCCTGTTCCACTGAGACGGACCCTTCTCAAATGGTGATCCTTAACAGCAGGACGGAGACCCGGGATGGCCTCTGGTTTCCTTATAAAGATGAGTTCAAAGAGTTGAAAGGTGTGGGGAGTGTGGCATATAAACTAGGGTTAACTGCGGCAGGCAAGGCAGACGTTTTCGCCTCTTTGCGTCCAAAAAATGAGTGGGACATTTGCGCGGGACATTGTATAGTTAATGAGGCGGGAGGGGTTCTGATGGATCTCAACGGAAATACGGTCACGTACAACAATGAAAAGACACTCATCACGCCGGGATTGGTGGCAGGTGATCCGCAGGCTGTGGATAATACATTCAATGTACTAACTCGTTCGGAGAGTATGGGTGCCTGAAAAACAAAAGATGCCTGAAGGTGCTATTCCCTGTCTGGATAAAGGTTTTGTCCGACTGGTTGATTCCATGGGCGGAGATGATGCCATCGTTCAGGCGGCACGGGTGAGCTATGGTAAGGGCACCAGCAAAGTGTCCCAGGACAGGGGGTTGATCCGTTACCTCATGCGTCACCGCCACACCACCCCTTTCGAAATGGTAGAGTTCAAGTTTCATGCTAAGATGCCCATCTTCGTGGCACGGCAGTGGGTTCGTCACCGCACAGCCAACATCAATGAATACTCTTTGCGCTACTCTGAGGCGAGGGACGAATTCTACATCCCCGATCCGGAGCACATTCTCTACCAGAGTAAACTCAACAAGCAAGGTCGCTCCGGGGAGGTGCCGCAGAATCTGAAGAAGAAGGTGATAAGCTATTTCAAAGAGATGTCTGAGAAGTCCTATACCATCTATTCCGAACTGAACGAAGCCGGCATTGCAAGGGAATTAGCGCGGGCTGTCCTTCCGGTGAACCTCTACACAGAGTGGTACTGGAAGAACGACCTGCATAATATCATTCATTTTCTTTCGCTGCGGCTGGATGAGCATGCTCAGTATGAGATCCGCATTTACGCGGAAGCCATGGCTTCAATTGTTCAGGGAATCGCTCCCATCGCCTACGAAGCTTTCGAAGACTATGTTCTGAACGGCATGCGTTATTCCCGCATTGAACAGAGTCTGTTGAGCCGACGCCTCCCGAAAAGGATAATTGATGATCTTCTCGAGGACCTTTCCTATCAGATTACGGCCACGCTCCACAAGAACAAACCGCGACAAAACGACGAACTTTATCGGCTCTATCTGAAACAGGGCGGTTCCGATTCTGAAACCGATTTCCGACTGAAATGGGAATCGGGTGAAATTGACACCGGGAATGTGAGGGAGATGCGCGAATTCAAATCTAAATTGCAAGAATTGGCGGGATAGCGCTGAATTAATTACGTGGGTGGGGCGACCCTGCGTGAACTGGTCATCATAGCAAGACTGGACAGATATCATGCCTAACGCAGGTCACAGGCGGCGGCTCAGAGAGAAGTTCCTGAAATCGGGACTGGACGCCTTCCACGACTACGAAATCATCGAACTTCTACTGACGCTCGGTCAGCCCATGAAAGACTGTAAGCCGATGGCCAAGGCGGCGGTACGGAAGTTCGGTTCTGTCCGGGGAGTTCTTGAAGCGTCATCCAGGGAACTTACCGAAGTGAAAGGTCTTGGACCGAACAACATTTTCGGTTTGAGACTGGCGAGGGATATTGCCCGCAGATATCTGGCTGAGCGCATCGAAGGGAAGGACTTTCTTCAGTCATCTCAGGAAGTGATAGACTATCTGAAAGTGAACCTCCGCGACAGAAGCCGGGAAGTATTCATGGTAATCTATCTGAACGGCCGCAACCAGATCATGTCAATGGAAGAAGTATTCGATGGGACACTGACCACATCAGCAGTCTATCCGCGGGAGGTGGTGAAACAGGCTCTGGACAACGATGCCGCGGCACTCATTGTCGTCCATAATCACCCGTCTGGAAGTCCACAGCCGTCCAAGGATGATCTTGAGATCACCCGGAAACTGAAGGATGCGGCGGCGACCATTGACGTCTCCGTTCACGACCATATTATCATCGCTGGCGAAGAGACCTATTCTTTTGCCGATCACGGATTGATCTGACAAGGTTTGAAGTTAGGTTAGCTCTCTGATCCAGAGTATCATGCAGAATCTTGTGGAGAAAATTGCGCAGCGTTTCGCCGTCGGACTCAAGTCTGGTCAGAAGGTACGTTGTGGTGACTACCTTTTCGTCCGTCCTGCCCATGTTATGACTCACGACAACACCGGTGCTGTCATGATGAAGTTTGCCGGTATCGGGGCCACCGGAATGGCGGATCCGTGCCAGCCCGTCTTCGCTCTGGACCACAATATCCAGGACAAGAGTGAAAAGAACATGGAAAAGTACCGCAACATCGAGGCGTTTGCTGGGAGGATGGGCGTCGATTTCTATCCGGCGGGACGCGGCATCGGGCATCAGATAATCTGTGAAGAAGGGTATGCATGGCCTGGCACCGTGGTGGTTGCCTCCGACAGTCACTCCAATATGTACGGCGGGCTTGGCTGTCTGGGAACTCCCGTGGTGAGAACCGACGCCGCTGCAATCTGGGCGACGGGGCAGACGTGGTGGCAGATTCCCCCGGTGGCGAAGGTGACGCTCACGGGTGAACTTCAGAAGGGTGTGACCGGGAAGGATGCCATCATCACCCTCTGCGGCGTCTTCAATAATAATGAAGTGTTAAACCACGCAGTGGAGTTCGCCGGAGACGGCTTGGCGCATCTGTCGCTGGACGATCGCCTCACTATCGCCAACATGACTACCGAATGGGGTGCTCTCACCGGCTTTTTCCCCGTGGACTCAGTTACCATCGAGTGGCTCCGCGCGCGAGCCGACGCTGTATTGGCCTCAGGCGGAAGTGAACCCCATCCGCGCTTGAACCACGACCGGATTGACAGCTTGGAAAAGGAGCCATTATCTGCTGATGAAGATGCCGTCTATGTAAAGGAGTTATCCCTCGATCTTGCCACTGTCCGTCAGCACATTTCCGGTCCCGATTATGTGAAAACAGTGCGTAGTGTTGCTGATGTTGAGCGTGAGCATATCCCGGTGAATAAAGCGTATCTCGTTTCGTGCGTTAACAGCCGGGCGGCGGATATTGCTCAGGCCGCGGAAGTGATCCGCAGCAGGAAAGTTGCTGACGCCGTTCAGTTCTACGTGGCGGCGGCGTCAAGCGAAGTGCAGACCGAAAGTGAGGAGCGTGGTGATTGGTGGGCACTCGTGAATGCGGGAGCCGTCCCGCTACCGCCGGGATGCGGACCGTGCATCGGCCTTGGCGTGGGGCTGCTTGAAGACGGTGAAGTGGGTATCTCGGCCACAAACCGGAATTTCAAAGGGCGGATGGGATCGAGAGATGCTCAAGCCTATCTGGCATCGCCGGCTGTTGTAGCCGCCTCTGCTGTCAACGGCTTCATCTCGGGAGTGGGCGATTATGGTTCAGGTGAGCCTCTCACAAGTATCACAACTGCAGAGATGAAGAAGAAGCCGCCCGGTGATATTCAGATGCTCAAAGGTTTCCCCGCAACGGTGGAGGGAGAATTGATATTCTGCCATCAGGATAATCTGAACACAGACGGTATCTTCCCGGGGAAGTACACCTATATCGATGATTTTTCGCCGGAGCAGCAGGCTGAAGTTGCTATGGAGAACTACGATCCCGCCTTTGTGGAGATTGTTCGTGACGGGGACATTCTGGTGGGGGGATTCAGCTTTGGCTCGGGGAGTTCGCGGGAGCAGGCCGCCACGGCGCTGAAGTATGCGGGCATCCGGCTGGTGATTGCCGGATCTTTCAGTCAGACCTACGCCCGCAATGCCATCAACAACGGTTTTCTTGTACTCAAGTGTCCTGAACTGGCACAAGATCTGAAGGCGTCTTTTGGTGAGGCGAAATTGACGATGAGAACGGTAATTGTGGCGCAGATTGATTTCGGGAAGGCAGTGATCCGTACGGCGGAGAAAGACTATCCCATCGATCCGGTTGGCGCGACGGCTCAGGAACTGATTATTGCGGGTGGACTGGAGAATTGGGTACAGGAAAAACTGGAACGCGGTATCTGAAGCTTATTGGAGACCAACTTGTCGGTGGAGATCCGTTAAGGCGGGAGATCCCGAACACTCATTAAGGGAGAAGCATAATGGCTAAATATCGCATCGCATGGCTGCCGGGGGACGGCGTTGGCAACGACGTTATGGAGTGCACCCGGCTCGTATTGGACGCAATGGACTTTGATGCCGAATACATCCACGGCGACATCGGCTGGGAGTTCTGGAAGACGGAGGGAAACGCACTTCCGGACCGAACGAAGAAGATGATGAAGGAGACCGACTGCGCCCTCTTTGGCGCCATCACGTCCAAGCCGAAGGAGGAGGCGGCCAAGGAGTTGACTCCCGAGCTTCAAGACAAGGGATTCGTCTATTTCAGTCCGATCGTCCAGTTACGCCAAGAGTTTAATCTCCACACCAACCGTCGCCCGTGTAAGGCTTATTCCGGCAACCCCCTCAACTACAAGGATGACATCGATATCGTCATCTTCCGGGAGAACACAGAAGGGATGTACGGCGGAGTGGAATTCTATCCGCTACCCCAGGAAGTGTTCGACGTTCTCGACCGGAATCATCCGAAGATGGGCAAGTTCGAGAAATTCGGCCTCGACAATATCGCCATATCTACCAGGATTATGACCAGACAGGGGTGTGAAAATATCGTGACACAGGCCTTTGAATATGTGAAGAAGTTCGGCCGGAAATCAGTGACGGTGGTAGATAAACCAAATGTGCTGCGGGA
Organism: Candidatus Neomarinimicrobiota bacterium; assembly: GCA_030743815.1. NCBI lineage: Bacteria > Pseudomonadati > Fidelibacterota > Fidelibacterota bacterium. Next base: position 4,959 of record JASLRT010000046.1, read on the forward strand.
GACGGGCGGGCTCATGCTGCGCACAGCCCGGGAGGTGGCCGCTGACTATCCCGACATCCCTCTGTGGGAGACCAACATAGACGCCCAGTGCATGTGGCTGGTGAAGAATCCTCAGGATTACGACATCATCGTGGCAGAGAATATGTTCGGTGATATTCTTTCCGATCTGGCGGCGCAGCTTGTGGGCGGTCTCGGTTTTGCCTGCAGCGCCAACGTGGGCGATAACTACGCCGTCTTCGAGCCGACCCACGGCTCGGCGCCAAAGTATTCCAGTCAGTACAAGGTTAATCCCATGGCTATGCTCCTCACCACAAAGATGATGTTAGAGTGGCTGGGGGAGACAGACTTGGCGGCAACTCTCGAAGATGCGGTAGCGGAGGTAATCGCTGAAGGTAAGGTGAAGACCTATGACATGGGTGGGAATGATACGAGTTTGGCGATGGCAGAGGCAGTGACGGCGAAAGTGTGAAGCGGTAAGGCTCTCCCTCAGTCGCACATCGAAGGTGTAGTCTTTGGCCAAGTATTTTCGCGCTGTTCACAGGCTGGATGAGGAATTGGAGGAGCCCATTGACATCGGCAAATACTGGGGCGTCCGTAGCTAAAGCACTGAAATATCCTCCCCGGAAAGATGCTGCTCCCCTTTCTCGGTCTCGATGACAGCACCGCCCCACGGCGTGAGTCCCGCAAACGTTCCTGACTCTTCTTTCTCTCCCTGCAAAAAAGTAATGATGCTCCCAACGTGAGCGCAACGCTCAAGCCAGTCGTTGATTACCGGCTGAGTTCCACCTTCTCTCAACTGGCCGTACAACCGCTCAAGTGAGTTGAGCATCCACGCAAGCATAAGCTCCCTCTGAACAGGCGATCCTTTCTCTATAGCCACGGAAGTGACATCCGGCTTCAGGTCATCTGGGAAGTCCTCCGTTATCTCGTTCACATTGACTCCTGTGCCGACTACGGCGTGTGTCATAGTATCGCTTTGGATCTTGCTCTCCACCAGCACGCCGCCGCACTTCTTCCCGGATAGGAAGATATCATTCGGCCACTTCAGTCGAGGCTGGAGATCGAATCTCTCCAGCGCTTCCACCGCGGCCAGGCCAGCCGAGAGGGAGAGCAGTCCCGAATCAGAGGCTGCTATTTCCGGTTCAAGAATGACGGAAAAGGCTAGCCCCCTTCCCGGTGCTGAGTACCACTCCCTCCCACGTCTCCCTTTTCCGGCCGTCTGCCGGTCAGTGACAACCACCGTTCCCTCTTCACCTTCACCAGCTTCAACCAGCGCCATTGCCGCTGCATTGGTGGATTCGAGCCGGGCGTAGTACTCAATCTTCTTGCCTAGCTTGTTGGTCTGGAGGTTAGCCTGGATGAGCTGCGTAAAGATCACAGTCAGGGGAGATCGTACTCGCCGAAGACCTGCCGCAGCGTGTCAGAAATCTCTCCGAGAGTAGCGCCGCTTTTTGCTGCGAGTATGATGTGAGGCATCAGATTATCATCGCCCGCCGCAGCTTCTTGCAGAGTCTTCCGCGCGGCTCGCAAATCGTCCGGATCTCTGTCAGACTTGAAGGCCTTTGTCCTGTTTACTTGTGAGGCGACAGCTTCGGTATCGATGAAGAGAGTCGCCGGAATTTCTGAATCTTGGGCCATAAACCTGTTGACGCCGACGACGCTCCGTCTTCCCAGGTCAATACGTTTCTGATATTCATAGGCACTGCGTCCGATTTCGTTCTGAATGAACCCCTTCTCAATGGCCGTAACCGCCCCGCCCAAATCGTCAATTCTTCCGATGAGTTTTTCAGCCTCCTCTTCAAGACACTTGGTGAGACTCTCCACATAGTAAGAACCGCCGAGAGGATCGACGTTCTCCGTGACACCGGTCTCGTAAGCGATCAGTTGCTGAGTCCGCAGAGCCAACTGAACCGAATCTTCTGTCGGCAGAGCCAGAGCCTCGTCGCGCGCGTTGGTATGAAGAGACTGGGTACCGCCGAGAACTGCCGCCAGAGCTTCCACGGCGGTCCTCACCACATTGTTGTCCACCTGTTGCGCCGTCAGGGACGAGCCGGCCGTCTGGACGTGAAAGCGGCACATCATCGATTTGGGATCCTTGGCGCCGAAGCGCTCCTTCATGATTCTTGCCCAGAGCCGTCTTGCGGCACGGAACTTTGCGATCTCTTCAAAGAAATCGATTTGTGCGTTAAAGAAGAATGAGAGGCGCGGTGCGAAGTCGTCCACCTTCAGTCCGCGCTCGAGGGCGGCCTGGACGTAGGCAACGCCGTTGGCGAATGTGAACGCCAGCTCTTGGGCGGCGGTGGCGCCCGCTTCCCGGATGTGATATCCCGAAATCGAAATGGTGTTCCACTTGGGAACCGTAAGGTGGCAGAACTCAAAAATATCGGTGACGATTCGCAGAGAAGCTTCCGGCGGAAAGATGTGTGTTCCTCTTGCAACATACTCTTTAAGCACATCGTTCTGGATGGTGCCGCGCAGCTTATCGAGCGGAACACCGTTCTCCTCAGCGACGGCAAGGTAGAACGTCAGCAGAATGGCGGCGGTAGCATTGATAGTCATGGATACGGAAACCTCATCCAGCGGAATATCCTTTAGAAGCGTGCGCATATCGTCAAGGGTGGAGATGGGAACGCCGACGCGGCCCACTTCTCCTTCCGCCATGATGTGATCAGAATCGTAACCCATCTGTGTCGGAAGGTCGAACGCCACCGAAAGGCCGGTGACGCCTTGCTTCAGGAGGTAGTGATATCGTCTGTTGGATTCTTCAGCCGATGTGAAGCCGGCGTATTGCCGCATGGTCCACAGACGTTCTTTGTACATATCGGGGTAGATGCCCCGGGTAAAGGGGTATTGGCCGGGTTTTTCGTCCGCCATATGAGAGTAAAGTCAGGTAAACTTTCTTTCGCCCTTTATTTCTTGATACGCCTCGTTGATGGCTTTGAATTTCTCTTCCGCCAGTTCCTGAAAATCCTCTCCCAGGTGATGGACCTTATCGGGATGGAACTTGCCGGCCATGCGCCGGTACGCCTTCTTGATTTCTTGGTCTGATGCTTGTGGGGACACTTCAAGTACCTTGTAGGCAGATGAAGCATCTTTGATAAACATAGCTTTGATGGAATCGTAATCGGCGTGGGAGATACCAAGGTAGTTTGAGATTTTTCGAATCTCCTCTATCTCCATAGGATGAATTTCGCCGTCGGCCCGGGAGAGGCCGAAGAGGACATGCACAAGTTCTAGCCTGCTCGGATGATCCATATGTTTCTGAACCTGACGGCAGATTGTCGGAATAGAGTAGTCCTGTTTAAGTATATCTTTGAACATCACCATCAGATCCCGTGAGTTTTCCGCACCGAAATTGCCGCTCAGGAACTGTTTTACATATTCCAGCTCAGACTTGCGCATTTTTTTGTCGGCTTTCATAACATGCGCAAACAGAACCAGCAGTGATACAGCAAAATCGCCCGGTTTTGTTCTGGGATATTCAGGCGAATCTCCGCCGATACCAAACTGCGAGCGGTAGCTGGTTCCGGGCTGACGATCGTCTGATAGCGATGCCAGCGAGAAGCCGATGATGGCGCCGATGGGCCCAGCCAGAACCCAGCCGAGGCCGCTCCACAGTATTCGTTTACCTGTGCTCATGGCCGTTCGGTTTGATGGTTATGAGAAGAGTCTCCTTTTCCACGGATTGGCCGGCAGATACGGCAACTTCTTCAACAACACCCGAGACTGGAGAATCAATCTCGTTCTCCATTTTCATAGCTTCCAGAATCAGAAGCTTGTCGCCAAGGCCTATTTTGTCTCCTTTCGAAACGTGGATGCGGGATACCAGTCCGGGAATGGGCGCCCGTATCTCTCCGTGGGGTTGCTTTGAACTGTCTACCATACCTATTCTTTCTAGCACCAGTTCAGTTTCATCCTTGAGATTGACCCAGATAGTGTTATGGTCGATTGTCACTTTGTAGATACTGGAATCTTCAGTGATCCCCACATAGTGCGAGTTGCCGTTAATGAGCAACGAATACTCGTTGGCGCTCAGCCGAGAAACGTCTATATCGGCAGTGCTGTCTTCTGTGATGACGTGCATATTCTCTCCGTTCGCCCGCATAGTGAAGGTAAGTTCTTTGCCATCAAGAATAGTCTTGAATATCACCGCAAAGAGTCCTTCCGTCCCTCTCGTTTCCAGCTTGACTGTGGTGCAGGAACTTCGCCGTTGGCTGAAGGTGCTGACATCTCTTGCGATGAGTGAATAGCAGTCAGGTACGAGGCGGGATGCCGGTAGGTAGCGACGTTTTCAGCACTGATCTTGCGCAACGATTCCATCTCGTCAATGATAAAGTTTGTGTTGTAGTCGCCCCTGGCGAAGCTGGTGTGACTGAGCACGGCGTGGCAAAAGGGGATAGTGGTGTCTATGCCCACAATCCGGCACTCAGAAAGAGCCCGTTTCATCCTTTCAATGGCGCCGGTCCTATTTTTGTCCCATGCGATCAGTTTTCCCAGGAGGGGATCGTAATGGGGTGTAATCTCTTGTCCGAGACGGATGCCGTGGTCGAAACGGACGCCAGGTCCGTCGGGGACATCGAACCCCGCCACAGTTCCGATGCTGGGCACGAAACGGTTGAAACCGTCCTCGGCATAGATGCGGCATTCGATGGCATGGCCGTTAACTTCGCTCTCCTCAGACAGGGTCAGCTGATCCCCCTGGGCTATAGCGATCTGCTCTCTCACCAGATCGATTCCACTGATCATTTCCGTAACGGGGTGCTCCACTTGGAGACGCGTATTCATTTCCAGGAAATAGACAGTATGATTTTCATCGACGAGAAACTCTATTGTCCCGGCACTGACGTAGCCGCAATTCTCAGCAATCTGTTTTGCGTAGTTGGCCATTTGCAACCACTGCTCCATGCTGATGAAGGGCGAAGGAGATTCTTCAATAATTTTCTGGTAGCGGCGCTGGACTGAACATTCACGCTCCTGTAGCGCTACTACATTTCCGTGGTTGTCCGCAACAATCTGGATTTCGATATGTCGCGGGCCCAGGAGATATTTTTCGATAAAGACGCGGTCGTCGGCGAATGCGGCATCCGCTTCTGATTGGGCCGTCTTGAGAGCACTCTTCAGCTCCTTTTCCGATGCTACAACTCGCATCCCCTTGCCGCCTCCGCCGCCCACAGCTTTCATAAGGATAGGATAGCCGATTTCGGTGGCGATTTCAGCGGATCTTTTTTCATCGGCAACAGGCTCGGCGGAGCCCGGTACCACAGAGGCGCCCGCTTCCATGGCAATCGCCCTTGCAGATACTTTATCTCCCATAATGGCCACCGCTTCAGGTGGCGGGCCGATCCAGGTCATACCAGCATCCACCACGGCTTTGGCGAAATTAGTGTTTTCGGAAAGAAAGCCGTAACCGGGGTGAATTGCATCGGCACCGCACGCCTGCGCCACGTCCACAATCTTATCCTGCCGCAGATAGCTTTCACCAGATGGGGCTGGACCGATGGCGTAAGCTTCAGAAGCGAGCAGAACATGGGGCGAAGTCCTGTCTGCATCGGAAAAAACAGCCACAGTTTCTATACCCAACTCACGGCAGGTCCGGATGACACGAACAGCAATTTCCCCCCTGTTTGCTATAAGAATTTTCTTCATGGCGAAAACAAGATAAGAAGTTTAATATATTTCGGCAAAAGTTATATATTGCGTCTGGTGTATCCGCAGTTAGAAAAAATCAAGGTACGGCTGGTTATCTGGTGGTTCAGGTTAACCAGAAAATTGCGCATCCACGAAGAGCTGGCAGCGATTCGCAAAGAAGGCTCTGGTGTGTCCAGTGTCCTGATCATTTTACCGGAAGGGAGGGAAAATTCCCGCGTCGCCAGGTATTTCCTCAAGTCTGTCTACCACAACGGTAAAGCCGAACTCAGTTTCCTGATGGATAAGGCACTCTATCACAGTTTTGCCGACGGACTTCCGGATCGTGTCCAGATCTATACTGATGAAGACATCGATTGGTTCCAACTGCCGCGCAAGAGTTTAATCGAGCGAGCCCTTGCAGAGTCGTATCATGCGGTGGTGGATATGCACTCCTCGTTCAATTTATCAACAGCTTATCTGACCTACCTTTCCAGGGCGCCTCTGCGCGTCGGTTTCAGCAGTCGTTTTGCGGAACATTTCTTCAATATACAGATTGACAGAAAAGACAGTCAGTTTGTTGAACGCGGTTATCTGGCGATTCAGAAGGTTCTCGATCTATGAATATCTATCTGTTTGAAAATAAAAGTGAAACGCTCAATCTGGAGCCGCTCTCCCTTACGCGCCCATCGTTTGATCTGCGCTGCGGTGTCTTCAGCGTGCTGGAAAGAATCCGCCTGGAGCTTCCGGATGCGCATATCAGCTTGTTTGTCCGTGAGGAGCTGGCTGATGTTGTGCGGGAGAGGTTTCCTGAACAGGAAGTTAACCCCGGTGGTGTGGAGGCTGCTCTCTGGCTCAACAGTCGTGCTTTGTGGCGCAAACGTATAATAGACACTATGCTGCCCTTCGAGAACACCGTGTTTTTTACACAAGAGAATTTTGTCGGCGCTATCCTTGACAGAGAGATAGGGGAGAAGTGGCTTAACCGGGGCGGACCTGTCACAACTCGGCCGCAAACGCCACTGGCCAGTGAGAATATTTCGGTGGAATGTCCTGTCTATCTGTGGGATTATGTCCATGCTAATGGGGAAGTGATTACGGAAGACAGTGCACTGTTTGATCTGGGAAGTTCAAAAGGCACTATCGATTCCGGCGTCCACCTGCTCAATGAGGCGCAACTGTATCTAGGCTCCGGCTCACGCGTAAAATCGGGGGCTGTTCTGGATGCTGAAGGTGGACCTGTCATTATCGGCCAGGAAGTGACTGTTCTGCCGGGAGCCTTTCTCGAAGGTCCTCTTGTGATCGGTGACGGTACTCTCATCAAAGCGGGCGCCAGAATATACGGCGGTACCACTATCGGTCCTGGCTGTAAGATCGGTGGCGAAGTGACTGAGTCCATTTTCCAGAGCTGGTCCAACAAGCAGCATGACGGCTTTATCGGCAATGCATTTATAGGCGAGTGGGTTAATCTCGGTGCCGACACAAATAACAGTGATCTAAAAAATAACTACACAAATGTGAAAGTCTCGGTAAATGGCGAAGTCGTTGATTCTGGATCTCTCTTCGTGGGGCTCTTTATGGGAGATCATTCAAAGACAGGCATCAACACCATGTTTAACACCGGTACTGCCGTTGGTCCTGGATCGAACATTGTCGGTTACGGATTCCCTCCCAGGACAATCGCCCCCTTTTCATGGATGGTAAACGGGAGACGAAGGATCCACCTTCTTGAGAAGTTCATGCTGGCGGCCCGTGTCGCAAAGGAGAGAAGAAATCAGCACATCTCTACTGTTGAAGAGCAGTTCTACAAACGGTTGTTTCAGGATGCGGGGCTGAACAGCTCCTAGATTTTCAGAACATCTCCTAAAAATTATTGTTGGCGACAGTGGAGTCGCCGATTATATTTACCCTCCGAAATTAGGAGAAGAACTGAGTATTATGGCGTTAGAAGGAATCATTTGCCCCGAGTGCAGCGTTCCTCTTCATGAGGATGAGCTGAAAGAAAAGGTGGTCTGCCCCAGTTGCAATACAGATCTGAAGCAGCCCAAATATCTCGATTTCGTCGAGTACCTGATTGCGAACGGTATTGTAGTTGATATTGATTTTTTCGATATGAAGCTTTACAAAGACGAGTTGGAGAGGCTTGATCCTTCAGATCAGGAAGAGGTCGATCCACAGGATTACGAGAAGAAAAAAGATACGTTTTCTCTCTTTGAAGAAGATTCTGAACCGGTGAAACAGAAGTCTGAGTCTGAGGATATTGACGAATGGGAAGGCTTGGAAGAAGATTGGGAAGAATTCAACAGACGAGATGACGAAGAGGAGTCTGGGAAGAAATGACAAAGGGAAAACAGCAGCAGATCAGTATTGAACTTGATGAAAAGGTAGGCAGCGGAGAGTATGCAAATTTTGTGGTGATTACTCATTCACCGGCGGAATTTGTTTTTGATTTCACGCGCCTTCTTCCCGGAATGCCTAAGGCGAAGGTAAATGCCAGGACTATTATGGCACCACCGCACGCGAAAGCATTTCTCAATGCGCTGAAGGACAACATCTCGCGCTACGAAAAGCAGTACGGCGAAATCACTGTGCCGGAGAAGGAAGCACTTGCGCCATTCGGAGTCAAGCCTCCGGAAGGGTCATTGCCGAACTGATCAGAGCAGGTTTTTACACCGATCGCTGAGCAAGGGCAGGCAGCCATGAGTATCAGTCAGGAGTTGTTGGACATCCTCTGTTGCCCTGAGACAAAAGATCATCTTCATCCCCTCTCGGAAGAGGAACGAGAGCGAGTTAATCAGGCAATCGCCAACGGCACTGTCATGAACCGCAAGAACGAGACCGTACCAGAGCCCATTGACGACGGCCTTCTATGTGCTGACGGTAAGTTCCTTTATCCCGTTCGGAACGACATCCCCATCATGCTCATCGATGAAGCCATTGATATGGCGACCGTCCCATGAGACAGTTTTGTAGAATATTACCGCCTCTTTTTGTTACGGTTATTTTGTCTTAAGTCCTCTCTTTGACATCAGGTATTCCGCCTAGAACCACACTTGGGTCGATGATGTGGAATACGGCCTCTGATTACCCTTTAGCGTGGTAGTTGATCCCTTTGCTTGAGCTTGCGACGTGCGCCGGAAGCGGTGCCGTCCTATTTCTTCGTGGTATGGCGAGCGTCCTTCAGAGACCTAAGCACCCAAACGCTATGGGATGAGGGCACTCGGTGTCAGTGATGTTCGTGTTGAAACCTGTGGGGATGATCTCCGGACGTCCCTATTGTATCACATTCCAGCGTCATGTCCCGGATATCAAACTCAGCCTGAATTATAGATTTGATTTCTCTCTTGATCGCCTCGGTCTCTTCGAGAGAATTCACTGACACTACCACGTGAGCTGTCCCTACCGTCAGGTGTGAGCAGACCTGCCACAGCCTCACATCGAGAAAATCTTCCACGCCGTCTAGCTCTAACACGCGCTTGCGGACGCGGTCAATATCTTGGGGAGATTTGTGCAGCAAGATCTCAGCGCTCTTGTAGAGAACCCTTCCGGCGCTAACTAACAGAAGGGCTGCTACGAATCCTGCCACGACGGGATCTATTACAGGCATGTCAAGAAGCCTTACTGCTGCAATGCCGGCGATGACTGAGATCGAGGCGAGAATATCTCCCAGCACGTGCAGATAAGCACTGCGAATGTTGACATCCTTCTCGATGTCTGACGATGATTGGTGAAATTTTCTGGCCACTACCAGGTTTACAATAAGCCCGATAATGGCGATGATGAGTGCATAGGTTGTGTCAATTTCAGTCGGGCTGGTAAACCGGGACCACGCTTCAATAAAAATGAAGGCTGAAATCAGACTTAGCAGCAGTCCGTTGAATAGGGCGCTGATGACTTCCAGCCGGTGGTAGCCGAAAGCCATCCGTTGCGTCGGAGCGGTCCGCTGGGCAATAGCCAGGGAGACGTAGGCGATGAGTATGGCTGAAAGATCCGAGAGAACGTGAAACGAATCAGATACCAGACTCAGGCTGCCGGAAGCGATACCGCCAATGAGCTCAGCCAGAAAAGTGAGCGTTAGAAGCAGTACCGCGAAGAGGAGTGTTTTCCTGGATGTGGGCAGTTCAGCCATGGCAGAAACCTAATCCTTTATAAAAAGAAGAATGAAGCGCTAAACGTAACTACAGTGTACCTTGCAGCCGTAGAACTACCATCCGCCCCAGCTTGGGTCCGCCTATGATTTCAACGTGACGGTTGTTGAACAGATTGCTGATGCTGGCAAATAATCTCAGGTGGTCATTGACAGAGTACCCGAGATGCAGATCAAGAATATCGTACTTCTTGATCGTACCGTAATAGATCCCCGACTGCCACGGGAAACTGTTAACATGTCTGAGATAAGCCGCAATGGAGTAACCTTCAGGGAATTCGTAAGTTGCCTTCATGGACCACTTGTGCTTGGGAGCGTTGATGGGTTCTTTCGTTCCTGTAAGCGGATTGATGAAATCAGACAGACTCAGGTACGAGTAGTTTACATCAATGATCAAATTGCGGTTGACGAAAAAGGTTGTGCTGGCATCTATGCCCCACATATAGACTTTACCAAAGTTGAGATATCCCACAACCACAGGAGGGTTGTGACCGGAGGTAATATCAGCTGTATCACCTACAACAGTAACACCTTGGATATAACTGCTGGGGCTGTTGAAAAATCTGTCTATGGTCAGCTCAGGATCGTTCTTGACAACGACTGGTGTAACAAAGAGGATTGGACTGACAAAGCTTGTGTACTTGCTGTAGAATAGATCAAACGTTCCGTAAAGGCGCTTGGCTACTCTGCCTTTGTAGCCAAACTCCAGCGTACGAACGATCTCGGGATTAATCGGCTCCGGGTCGGTGGCGATGTCTGACTGAAATGTACCTTTTATCTTAGGATCTACTGAAGGGAAAAGGAGTTTGTAAAGCTCATCCCAGATGCCGTTTCCGTTGTCGTCCACCCAGGTTTCGTGTTGTTCTGCCGGCTCACCTTCCTGAAAAATGCCGTCCCCTTCAGTACCGTTATTGTCAAGCCCGGTATAGAAAATGTTGCCGTCGAGATCTTCATAGGGCTCGCCCCAGTCCCACTGGCCGTTGCCGTTGGTGTCGGTATACGGTTCCGCCGGTTTGCCGTCAGTGCCGTAGTCCATAAAATCGAATTGGTCGTTGCTGTCAAAAGTATAGATATACTGGTTGCCGAAGATATCTGACAGCGTGTCGGCCGATCCGTCGCTAAAGGACCACTCGCCGTCGCTGTTGCTATCATTGAACTTTTCCCAGTGGAGGGTGTTGTATTGCCACAGATCTTCGCTGATATCCCAGAAAATGAGATGACCGTTTTCGTCTCTTGGGTAGTGGTAACCGTTACCGGCTCCCTTGGCGAAGACCTTGAATACAGAAAATCGCTGCACAAAAATATCGAGGAACAGTGCCTGGCTCGATGGTGTGTTGAATGCCCTGGCCCAGGTGAGGCGAAAGTTCTGATTGTCACGGGGTCGGTACATCAGTCCTATCTTAGGTGAAATCTGGAGCCCTTCCTGATTCTCAAAATCGAATGTCCACTGGAAAGGATTAACGGAAAGGTTTTTCTCTCCAAAATCTATGATGTCGGTTAACTTGTCGTGCGCATCAAGCCGGTTAGCGATAATCAGCTCCCACTTGTCCGTGAGTTTCGTGTTGGACTGGAAGTAGAATCCCAGTTCATTGACGATGTAGCGGTTGTCCTCATCTTTTTCATCGATGCCTTCATCTACCAGTCCGTCGCCGTCATTGTCGATGCCGTCAGCTATCGCCCTTCTGGCGTTATCTACTCCGCTGACTGCTCCGTCCTGTAAACCAGAATCAGTGTCCCAGAGGGTGTACATCTCTCCCTTGTCGTAAGCATTGTTATCGATAGTTTCGGCCCATGAGATTGGTGACCCTGACTCTCCATCGCCATCGTTGTCGATTTTGTCCCACAGGTTGTTGTCACCCAGGATGGTGCCGAATGTCTGCGGCATGGTACGGAAATAGTCGACCCCCCAGACGATTCTCTGTCGTTCGTTCCAGAACATTTTGTGATGCTGTAACTGTGCTGAGAACTTTCTTGAAGTGTCTTTGATCCGGCCTCCTGTTGCAAGACTTCTTGTTCTGCCGGCATTGCTCGAGTTCAGATAGGCTTGAGCGAAGAAGTTTTTGTAGGTGAGACGACCCTGTGCGTAACGGTAGATCCATCCATCGGCCAGATATCTGGCGATACCTGTAATATTGATGTTTTTGGCCCAGGCGTAGCCGTAGGCGAGACTTGTCTTGAAATCGTCGCTGGGGTCATAATCAAGTCTGAAGTCACTCCGCACATTTCTGACTGCAAAATCAGGGAAATCATCAACACCATCACCGTTAGCATCATCAACGCGGTAGGTATAGATAGTGCTGTCACCAACACAGCCGAAGCAACTGTCCTGATTCGTATCAAACAGTATTTCACCATTATTACCGAACTCGAATTCACCGAACTTGTTTGCCCCACGCTCTCCCACACGGTTTTGCCATTTCGATCCCCGTTCGTCTGCTTCGTCGATCAGCCCGTCTCCATCGTTATCAAAACCGTCGTACCACTTTTCTATCTGGTCATCAATACCTTCATCCACGCCTTCATCCACAAGGCCGTCACTGTCGTTATCCTCGCCGTCGGCCCAAATAAGTCCGTCGGAGTTTACTCCCGGTTCGCCTGCGTCGGGCTGACCGTTGCCGTTCAGATCTATAAAGTCGTCGCTGTTGCCGTTGTTATCGATACCGTCAGATACAGCAATGTTGGTGTAGAATTGACCGTCACTACCGATGAACCAGTCGATACCGGCGTCATTGAGATACTCTTCCGTTAGTTCGCGGTCGTCGTTCGGCCAAGGGTCCGGTATAAGTATCGCTTCGGTCGGATTGCCGTCTTCGATGAGGCCTGTTTGCCAGATAGCGTTTCTGCCGTCTGTAATCAGGTCCCAGTTTCCCACGAATGCGAAGTGATGGGCTTCCCGCTCATCAGGATTGAAGTGGCGCCAGTCATCGGCGGTTAGGTATGCCGCGGAGGCTTTAATGCCAAGGTTACCTCTGGTGAGGGCGCCGCGAGCAGAAAATTTCTTCAACTGCCTGTCACCAGCCTGAAAATTGACGATGAGCGGTTTTGAGAATCTTGGCGGTTTGGTAATAATATTCAGGACGCCGCTGTGAGCGTTGGGACCATAGATGGCGGAAGCAGGACCGAGGACAACCTCGATCTGTTGCACATCATCAGACGTTATGGGGATGACGTTGTAGGCGGTCAGCCGCAGTGAGGGGACATTGGCCATGCGGCCGTCCGTCAGCGTCAGCAGGCGAGAGCTGAAACTGGAGTTGAAGCCCCTGGCACTCAGGTTGTAGCTGTCGACACCGGACTGGGTAAAGTCGACGCCCTTAACGGCTTTCAGGTAGTCGCCGAGATTGGTGTTGCTCTCGCGGCGGATATTCCTTTCGGTGATGACCGAGATGGCGGCCGGGGCATCTTCTACCCGCTCCCTGCGGCGCGAAGCGGTCACCACATACGTCTGATATTCTATGGCAGCCGGACTGAGAGTCATGTTTACCGTTTCAGTGGCGCCCTCCTCAAGCGTGACGGTCACTTCAATCTCATCGTAGCCTATAAAGGAAGACTTGACCGTGTAAACTCCCGCCGGCAGATTCTTTACCTCATAGTATCCTTCCATACCGGTGGCTGAGCCCGTTGGAGAATCCAGTTCCGGACCCGTTACCAGGACATTGGCTCCCATGAGCGGATCGCCGGTACTCTTATCGGTTATTCTCCCCTTAATGGTGCCGGCGGCCGTGAGCAGCGCGCCGTGAAGCAGGAACATCAGGATCAGCAGCAGTTTGAATGTTTCCGTTTTCACAGGCGCTAATTTCTCATTCTTATGCGGAAAAAACCAACCCCGCCTTACGGGGCGGGGTTGATAAGTGTCAAACATGAATCAGGTTTATGACGACAGAAATGTTATTTCATCAATAACATCTTCTTTGTAGCGTTGAACTTTGCTGTATCAAGACGATACAGGTAGATGCCGGTCGCCAGTGGCGTTCCAGCGTCATCCAGTCCATCGAACTGCACACTGTGGCTGCCCGTGGTCATGTTGGATGCAACCAGTGTCCGTACCTGTTCACCGAGCATATTCCAGACAGTCAGGGTGACATCGCCGCTCTCAGGGATATCGAACGTGATGCTCGTGGACGGGTTGAACGGATTGGGGTAGTTCTGATTCAGAGCAAATTCCGTCGGCAACGCGTCTTCTTCCGCCGCTTCCAGAACTTCTACACTGGAAAATTTCGCTTTCACCACGCGCGTCTGTCTGTTCGGTACGCACTGGTTGCCCACTTCAAAGATGAGCCTGCCGTTGGTGCCGTCGAAGTTATGATCCGAGTCGTCAAGGGCAGCTGCAAAGTCGATACCTGCTGCCGCGGCGCCTTGGACTCCCGCTCCCAGAGCTGTCACAACACCGGCAATGATTGCATCTTCTATATCGCCGCCCGCAGTCAGAATTCCTTCCATGGCGCCCCAGGCCAGCGCACCGAGATCCCCCAGAGCAGCGATAACTGTAGCATCTACCCCTAGGGTCGACAATGTCGCTGAGGCCGCTGCACCAGCCGCCGTCAGTTCGTCGTCACCAGCGGTTACGGCTGCATTGAATGCGCCGCCAAAGGTTGCCAGTGCAACCAGATCGTGATAGGTCATGTAATAGCCGGTAAACTGGAGCGGTTCATCGCCGCTGAAAAGTTCACCGTCCGGTCCGGCAGGATCGAAGATGTAACCCCAGTTGGCCACCACTGCTTCATCGTAAGGCCAGTTATCGCCAAGTGTGACATGATCGCCCACATTGAGACTCTTACCGTACGCTGCATTCACGCCAGTGACAAAGTCTTCATCAGCTGGTGCTGTGGAGAAACCCAACTGCCGGTTCAAGAGTCCCTCAGCATCGATACCACTGGCTGACCCGATGCCGTCAGTGGCATTCCACCCGAGGATGACATGGCGAATCGCCGAGCCATCTTCGGCGCGGTAAACATTGATATAGCCGTGGTTCACATCGGTGGCATCCATGCTGAAAAGATCGAAGACACCGGATTCCACGATGCCGAACCCGCCGTGATCGTCTTCACCATCCCACTCATATGTACCTTGCTCAGCAACGGTCGGCATAGAGGCGAAGGTCGAGCAGTTTTCCGTATCTGTGGATGGGTAAGTGCTGGTGGGGATCTCAAACGACCCGTCCTCGTTCAGTATCACAGTGAGATCAATGCCGGCGGCAGCTACAAGTGTCGCAGCAGAGCCCATGTTGGCAATTGCCTCCGGTGTTTCCGCAACGGCAACCACATCACCGGGATCAAAGCTACCCGCGCCCCATGTGAACTGTTCGGCCGCCGCGCTGGGCCACGACAGAACCAAATCGTGGGTTGAGCCTACATCTTCAACGGCGGCGCCGGAATCACGAGCCACATTGATCCACTTAACGTGCACACCCGTCATCTTAAAGTTACCGCTGAGCCCCTGTCCGGAAACTCCTGCAATCATTAATATGATTGCCAACGGTACTGTTATCAATTTCAATTTCATTGCATCATCCTCCAATTAGCCATGGAATGAGTTGTGGTGATGTTGCCGTGTCGCCCCACAAACAGAAAAATAGACATTATCCAGTCCCTTGGCAAGATTTTTTTATTGCCTCCTAAAGTGTGTGATTTGCGCCACAAATTGCCGGCTGTCACCGAGGAGGATCAGGCAAGATTCTCGGCTACAAGGTCGGCCAGGTCTTTCACTTTTACGGCTTTGCGGCCTTCTGGAGTGATTGGATCCAACCCTTGATTGAACATGCCGTAACAGAAATTGCATCCCGTTACAACCGTTTCAGCACCGGAGTTAGCGATCTGTTCAGCTCTTACGATGTGCGTTCGGCCGGTCCCTTCTTTCTTCCACCATAGTCCGCCACCGGCACCGCAGCAGAGCGTGTTTGTACCGTGTTCCTCCATCTCGAAAAAGTCTGGCGCCAGCGTCCGCAGAGTCCGGCGAGGAGCATCCAGTTCTCCCACTATGCGTGCCAGATTGCACGGATCGTGGTAGGTGATGGCGCCTTCTGCCTTTGTGGAAACGTCGATTCGTTTCTGATCAATCAGAGATGCTATAACTTGTGTATGATGTTCCACTCGGTACTCAATGTTGGTGAACTTCGTGTACTCTTTGCTCAGATTCACGATGCAGTGGGGACACATGGAGGTCACTTTTTTCGCTTTTGACAATTGCTCCATATTGTGTTCCATCAGGAGCTGATAGGTCATTTTCTCTCCCAGGCGGTTCGCCGGATCACCGCAGCACCATTCATCCTCCAGGATACCATAAGAGACGCCGGCGCTGTCGAGGATTTTGGTGTAATTCTCCACCGATTTGGTGAAATCAGGATCGAGCTCATGGCGCGCGAAGCAGCCGAGCCACAGAACATACTCTTTATCTTCCGTAAACTTGGGCAGCCGTTCCGCCAACGGGCTCTGGAAGGCACCTTCGGTATTGCCAGTCTCCTGAAGATTCATAAACAGCTTCTGGTATTCCTGAGGTACGGCACCCTCCACAAGAACCTGCAGTCGCCGGATTTCGTCCGATTTTTCCACCTGGTTGCCGACAGGACAGGCAAAGGTACACGCTTGGCACGTGGTACACTCCCATCCGGCTTCGACGTCAATCTGGTCCAAAACGGCGGTAGTGCCGCCGTCGAGAAGCGGCTGTCTCAGATCGAGCATGAAGTGGTGTTTCGGGCTGAGGGTGCCGCCGCCGCGATGGGCGGGGCAGGCATCGGTGCAGCGGCCGCACTCCACACAGGAGAAGACGTCCAGAGCTTGATTCTTCGATAAGTGCGACAGCCCCTCCAGCATGGCATCGAGCTCCTCCTCGGGCGCTTCCATGTCGATCTTGACGGCTTCATGATCAGGAGTGTCAAACGGACGCAAAAAGATGTTGAATGGGGCAAAAACGAGGTGGAGGTGTTTGGATTTGGGGATTAATATAAGGAAGGCCAGTACCAGGAGCGCGTGCAACCACCAGTTGAATCTTGCCAGCAGAAGTGGTGGACTTGTTTCACCGTATATGTAAGTGACCATCAGAAGGAAGATGAAGAGAGCCACTATTCCCGAGGTGGGAGAGAGCTTGCCCAGAACCTCTGGCTTGAGGATGAAACGGCGGTAGGCGAGGAAGCTGATGCCGATGATGACCAAAATGGAAAAGGGCAATACGACGATGGAGTAGCAATGATGCTGTTCTGGGGAGAGGAGTGGAGTTTCGAAGCCGGCAGCAAAGTGATCTAGAGTAATAATGCCGAAAACGATAAATCCCCAGAAGACCAGTCCGTGCATAAGACCCGGCCAGAAGCGTCCGCCGATTACGCGGCGGTGGAACAGCACTTCCTGAATAGTCCGGATCAGGCGTTGCGAAATTCGATCCAGAGGAAGGGTCCCTGTTCCTCGGGCTACAATGCGAAGCCGTTTCACTACTTCCCAGAAGAACAATCCCAGAGTTCCAGCAATGAGAACGGCAAGAGCTGTCTTTTCCAGCAGGGAAAATGTCATGAGGGGGGGGGATCCTTTCAATGGCGATCTTGTTATACGTGGCTCAAGCTGTCGGCCGTGCTCAATTGCTGAGCTAGGCTGCCTGAACGGCTTCAGTCAACTTGGGGATAATCTCCAGTATATCACCTACCACGCCATAGTCAGCGATCTCGAACAGCGGTGCCTCCGGATCCTTGTTGATGACCACCACGTTCTTGGAACCTTTCATTCCGATCACATGCTGTATCGCGCCGGAGATGCCCAGCGCAAGATAGAGTGTCGGCGCCACCGTCTGACCCGAGCTTCCCACCTGATGATAGGGTGGTAGCCACCCTGCGTCCACCACAGGCCTCGAGGATGCAATTTGTCCGCCAAAAGCTTCCGCCAGCGATTTGACGATAGGAAGGTTTTCTTCCTTTCCGATTCCCCGTCCAATGGAGACGATAACTTTGGCGCTGGTTAGATCGACCGTGGTCGTCGTTTCCTGAAACGGTTCTTCCGAAGTGGTAGTGATATTGTCGGGTTCAAGATTTACCTCTACCGGCCGCACCGTGGCGCCACTGCCCTCCGCTACAGCATCTTCCTGAAAAGCTGCTGATTGAAACGTCACCAGATATGGGGGATCACCTGTCGGGCGGACATCGGCCACCAGTTTGCCGGCAAAAACCTGTCTTATAAAAACGGTTGTGTCTTCTTCGATCCGATAAGCGATGTTGTCAACAATCAGCGGCCGGCCTAAAGAGGCACTCACTTTTGGCAGAAAATCGCGTACCATGTAAGTGTGACCCATGATAACGTAGTTTGGCGATTCTGCTTTGATAACTTGAGTGAGAACTTTTGTATAACCTTCCGCCGAATAATCTTTCAGCAGAGAGTGCTCTGCCGTGAGAACTTCCGACACATCCTTGGTTGCGGCCGCCTGGGCCATCTGGCTGATCTCTTCTCCCATGGCTAGAACCGAAACAGTCTGCCCCAGATCCTTCGCCAGAGACTGGCCTGCCGCAATGGCTTCCATGCTTGCCCTGTGCATAGTGCCGTTCTTCTGTTCCAGTACGACTAGAATATCCATGACTGCTCCTATAAAACCTTTATATCACGTTTGAAAACATCAATCAGTTTGGCGACGACCTGATCTGTCTCTCCTTCTATCATCTCAGTCCGTTTTACTTTTTGAGGGACATAGATTTTCTCGAGAGTCTGTAATATCTCTACGCCGCCGGTGACTTCCTCCCGGGTGACAGAACGGATTTCCTTTTTCTTTGCGCCCATTATCCCTTTCAGCGATGGATACCTGGGAGTGTTAATGCCCGATTGGATGGAGATTGATGCTGGCATCTTCAGCGTCGTCCACTGAAACCAGCCACCCTCCAGCTCGCGCTTTACGCGGGCGGTGGTCTCAGAGATCTCAGTCCCTATGACAAGTGTAGCGGTTGACATGCCCAGCATCTCTCCTAGCAGGACACCCACCTGTCCCAATCCCAGATCGTCTGACTGAAGGCCGGTAAGGATAAGATCAAAACTCTCGTCCCTGAGAGCGTTTGCAAAAATGGTTGCAGTTAGGAAAGGGTCAGAAGTGTAGGGGAGTAATTCTTCGATATGAATGCCTCTGTCTGCTCCCTTCGCCAGTCCTTCACGAATCCCTCGCTGGGCGCGCTGCGGACCAAGGCTTGCTACTACCACTTCACCGTCTCCCGTTTGTTCCTTGATAAGTAACGCCTCCTCAAGGGCATATGTGTCGGATTCATTGATGGCAAAGGAGACGTTTTCTTCTACTATCCAGTTACCTTCTCCGTTGAGCTTGAGTGGCGAGTCTGCACTGGGAACTTGCTTGGTCAGAACACAGATTTTCATGATCGTCTGGTCTTCCGAATTTGATCCGAATCAGATAGTTGAAAATAGGATATTTTAGTCTGTTATAAGTTAATGAGATACTGCCCGAACTGCAAGAAGAGGTGAGAAAATATCTTTCGAACTGGCGGTGGATGGACCTTTACCTTGTTGTTTAATCTTTTGTGCCAGTAAATTTGGTTCCCTTTTGCAGATAGCATTCCAGAACCTGCAAGGGATAATTCCTAGGATATATGAGATATTCGTTAACAAAAGAAATCATTGTGCTACTTGTACTGTCGGGACAGCTGGCGGCTGAGAATGCCGATTCTGTCGATCCCGCTGAGCTGCCGCTCAAGACGACCAGAGCCGTCCGCATTTCGACTCCGCCTGTCATTGACGGCGATCTCAGTGACGCCGTATGGCAGGAAGCTCAACCGGTCACCGATCTGATTCAGGTGGAGCCGGAGAATCTGGTGCCGCCTACAGAAAGTACCGAAGTGAGAATCCTGTATGATGATGAGAATCTCTACGTAGCCTTCCGCAACTTCGATTCACAGCCGGATCGGATCATGAAGCGTCTGGCCCGCAGGGATGATTGGATGGAGGCGGCCGACGCAAATGCTGACTGGATCGGCGTCGCGCTGGATACACAGGACGACAATCGCACGGGATACGTGTTTATCGTGAACGCCGCCGGGGTCAAGATGGATCTTTACATTTCTGATGACGAAAATTATGACGGATTGTGGGACGCGGTTTGGGATGCGCAGGTGGCTACTGATGAAGCGGGGTGGAGTGTGGAGTTTGAGCTGCCGTTTTCCATTTTCCAGTTCAGTTCAGCGCCGGAACAGACTTGGGGTCTTGAACTCAACCGGATGATCTACAGAAAGCAGGAGTGGCACGAATGGCCCGGCAAGCCGCGCGGCGTCAAAGGGATCGTCTCCCGCTACGGCACATTGACGGGATTGAGTAATATTCCACCATCAAAAAAGATTGAAGCTCTACCGTACGTCCTGGGAGGGCGCTTTATGGGTGATGAGTCATCACTCACAAGGAATACCGGTCTAGACGTAAAGTATAGAGTTGCCAGCAACACAACGGCGTCTTTAACCATCAATCCTGATTTTGGCCAGGTGGAGGCCGACCCGTCAGTACTTAATCTTACCGCCTTTGAGACTTTCTATCCAGAGAAACGACCATTTTTTGTGGAAGGCGGATCGTTCTTTACACCACAGATCGGTGAGGAGATTCAGGGTTGGCTTGAAGGGTCGCACATGATTGCGCCCATTCGTCTGTTTCATTCGCGACGGATAGGGAAGACACCGGACTATTTCGCGCCGTCTGAAGACTCGCTCCAGAGCAGTCCTGAAGCGACCACCATTCTGGCCGCCGCCAAGGTTATCGGTAAACTCCCTTCGGGATTTGCATACGGCCTGATCGAAAGTGTCACTGATAAGGAGATGGGTATAACGGAGAACGGGGAGGAGTTCTTGCTTGAACCATACAGCAACTACTTCATCGGCCGGGTCGAAAATCCGATCTTTAACCGTGTTTCCACTATCGGCGCCATGGTGACCGACGTGCGGCGGGAGGGGGGTGAAGCCGCATCTACGGCAGCTGTTGACTGGCGCTGGCGGTTCATCAACAGCCAGTTTACCTTTGCCGGACAGGCAGCTGCTTCACGCAGAGGTGCAAACGATGGATATGCGACCCAGGTTCGTCTTGCCTACGACGATCCCAAGTGGTGGAATATAAACCTCATCGGTACATGGTACGGCGACGGCTTTGACATCAACGACATGGGATTCCTGCAGAGAGTGGGCGTATGGGCAGTGCGTGCCGGCGGCGGGGTGAGGAAACAAGATCCCTGGGGACCTTTTCAGAATAACAGCCTCGGGATCGCTCTTTTCCACTATTCCCGGACTGACGGCATCTCGCTGGCAAGGCGCATTGAAATCAATCAGTTCAACTTGCTCAAGAGTTTTTGGGAGTTTGGTTTCGGCGGTCAGATTCTGTTGCCGTCACATGACGATGGTGATCTTTTCAAGCACGAAGATGCGTGGATCATCCAACGCCCCGGTGGATTCAGGTTCTTTGCCTTTTTCCATACCGATCCGCGCAAACGAATCGTTTTTGAAGGCTCCCTATTCGGCGGCAGAAGGACGACGGGAAGCTGGGGAAATGTGCAACAATTCTCGCTGACGGTCAATCCCACGGACTATCTGCGCCTCTCGGTCGGAATGATGCACTGGAACGATCTGAACTACGAGTATTACGTCGGCGTTACTGAAGACAGCGGCAACATTCACCGCATCTACTCGCCACTGGCGCAAGAGCTTACAGACATCACCATCCGAGCAAACTGGACTTTTTCGCCGGATCTGTCTCTCCAGATGTATTTGCAGCCGTTTCTCGTCGCAGGAAATTACTACGATTTCAAGGAACTGCTCAGACCGAAGACACTCGAATTTGCTCAGTTTGACGGCGATGTCTACGATCCTAGTTTTGAAATGCAGAACAACATTGGCACATTTGTCTTACGGTGGGAATATCTCCCCGGCAGCACCCTGTTTGTTGTCTACAATCTAAACGATTCGAACTACCGCTCAGAGTCCGATAGTGACTGGTTTACATCTCAGTCCAATACCCTCTTTATCAAACTCAACTATTGGTTTCAGACGTAGGCTGAAGCGCGGTTGGTTTCCGCCAGTTTGCAATTGTCTGCATAAGAAATATTTTTCGCCATAAGTTTAATGTTATGAAATCGTCTATCACTTTTCTGATTTCATTCCTTCTGGCATCCGGTTTGTCGGCGGGCGATTCGTCTCTCTCCACGATTGATCCCGCGTCGCTCGTATTCAAGCGCATCATTGCCGTCCGAACGGCTGTACCGCCGAGAATTGATGGCGAACTTACCGATCCTGTTTGGCTAGATGCTGTTCCCATCACCGATTTCCACCAGATAGACCCCATGGACTTGGGGGTGCCTACCGAAAAGACAGAGGTTCGCATTCTCTACGATGATGATAATTTTTATGTCAGTTTCAGCAGTTTCGATGAAAATCCTGAGAAGATTGTAGCCCGTCTGGCCAGAAGAGATACCTGGATCGGTACGGGATTAACCGGTGGTGGTGGAAGGAGACGCTCACCGGAGTCTATCGCCGTGAATAGTTCCGACTGGGTCGGCTTAGCCCTGGATACGCGTGATGATAACCGGACAGCCTACAACTTTATTATCAATGCTGCCGGTTCAAAAGTTGACGCTTACATCTACGATGATGAACGATACGATCGTTCGTGGGATGGGGTGTGGGATGCTCAGGTAAAGATCACTAATGAAGGGTGGGTGGCAGAATTTCGCCTCCCCTTTTCCATGTTCAACTTTCCCCATACCGAGGATCTTACTTGGGGAGTCACTCTGAAGCGGTTCATATTCCGTAAACAGGAACGGATGGAATGGCCCGGGAAGAAGCGGGGCGTTCAGGGGAATGTTTCCAGATTCGGCGTTCTGAAGGGGCTAAGCCATGTTCCTCCTCCCAAGCAGATTGAACTGATCCCCTATGGTCTTGGCGGCTATCACGCAGATGGTGATGACCAGTTGACTAGGAGCGCTGGCGTCGATCTGGAGTATGGCCTCGCCAGCAACACTACGCTGAATCTTACCCTCAATCCGGATTTCGGTCAGGTGGAAGCTGACCCGTCAGTACTTAATCTGACAGCCTTCGAAACGTTTTACGATGAAAAGCGACCGTTCTTTGTTGAGGGGGCGTCGTTCTTTGAGAATCCGAGTCCGAGTTTCGAGGGGCGCTTATTTCACTCCCGCCGTTTGGGGAAAGAACCAGGGTATTTTTCGCCCGCGGAAGAGTCAATTGTGACCCAGCCTGAAGCAACTACTATCTTGGGCGCGGCGAAACTGTTGGGCAAGACGTCATCGGGACTGGAGTTTGGAGTTGTAGAAGCTGTGACAGATGAAGAGTACGGTACGCTGGAGTACATGCCGAATGATACCACTGTAGTTCGGGAAAGATTCCTCTTGGAACCGTACACCAATCATTTCGTCGGCCGGCTGCGTAAGCCAATAATAAATGACTTGTCCACCATCGGCTTGATGCTGACTGATCAGAGGCGGCAAGGCGGTCAGACCGCTTCTACGGGCGCTGTCGATTGGCGACTGAAATTTCTTGATAATCGTGTCAGTTTGATCGGACAGATAATGATGTCTCAGACAGGTGTTACCAGGGGCGGTGCCGGACGACTATACCTGGCTTATGATGATCCTGCCTGGTGGAATGTAAATCTGAGAAGTTCCTGGTATGATGACGATTTTGATCTGAATGACCTCGGCTACCTGAAGCGTGCCGGTGTTAGATCGCTGGGAGCTAATCTGAGTTTCAGAAGACAGGATCCCTGGGGCCCCCTTCTCAGAGGTAACCTCAGGTTCGGTTACGAGTTGGCCGCCAGGACGGATGGGACCGTGTTAGATAGTGAGGCTGAAATGTATCTCAACGGCACCACACTCAGCTACTGGTCTCTCGGCCTTTTTACAAAGTATACGCTTCCGGCCTTCAGCGATGATGACACGTTTAAGGATTCGAGGGCGTGGATCATCAGGGAATCGCCCGGCTACCAAGGGTTTGTCTGGCTGCGGACTGACAATCGGAAGTGGATTTCTCTGAATCCCTCTGTCGGCTTCGGCAGAAGGGAAAGCGGAAATTGGGGCTATAGATTTTCTCTGGGGATGACAGTCCGTCCGTCCCAGAACCTGAGCGCCACGGTACGCGGTGTGATAGCAATCAAGGAGACAAACGATGAGTGGATCGGCGTAGAGGATGTGGATGGCGGAAATGAGATTATCTATGCCAATTCATCTCAACAGACGCAGGACATCACGCTGAGGCTGAACTGGGCATTTTCACCGGATCTCTCTTTTCAGGTCTATTTCCAGCCGTTCAAAGCTGATGTCGATTATTTCGGCTATAAATCACTCTCAGCGCCAAAGACACTCGATTTTGAAGCGTACGATTATGCTGACGATCCCGACTTCAGGTTGAACAATACAGTGGGGACTTTTGTCTGGAGGTGGGAGTATCTTCCGGGCAGTACGCTTTACGTTGTTTACAACCTCAACGATTTGAATACCTTCTCCTCCTCCGAGGGAAGCTGGGATCCCTCTAAGTCAAATACCCTCTTTATAAAGCTGAACTACTGGTTTCAGGTTTAGCGGCAGTAAACCTCTTATGGGCTGATACATCAGCTCTTGATTTGTTTCCGGCGTGGAGTCAGTTTGACTCCGTGTTGTTCAGATAAGACCGGTTGTTATAATCTACTTGCTAGCCGTCCAGGTGGATCAATTCTATGCCGATTTCAGCCGCGTGCTCCTTGATCCTCTCGTCTCTGTAGAACTCGCCGTAGTAGACCTTCCGAATGCCGCTATTTGCGATCATCTTGAAGCAGGTGTAGCACGGACTGGCGCTCACATAGATTTCGGCATCGCTTATATTGATACCGTTTCTGGCGGCCTGAACGATGGCGTTTGCTTCGGCGTGGATGGTGCGGACACAGTGACCGTTTTCCATCTCATGACCGACCTCATCGCAGTGGGGAAGGCCGCGCAGACTGCCGTTGTAACCGGTAGAGAGGATCACTTTGTCTCTTACAATTACCGCCCCCACATGTTTGCGATCACAGGTGGAGCGACTGGCAACTTCGCCAGCGATATTCATGAAGTACTGCTCCCAGCTTACGCGATCGTTGCTCATTTGGTGTGGGAATCTCTTACAAAGATCTTGACGGCTGAACGCAACTCCCCGAAGTAGATCCGTTCTACGTGTTTGGCCAGACGAGCTGTGATGATCAGGAACGCCCAGGTGGGAACGGGCACATCTGCACAGCCGCGAATCAACACTCGCTTGTTTTGATACTGTGCCCAGTCGATCTCAGCAACCTTTTCCCGGAAGATTTTTTCCTTTATTACACCTTCGTGGAGGAAATCATCCAGATGAATTGTTTCCACTAAACGGAGAAAGATGTCCCGCAGCCGCAGGTTCGGCTGGCATTGGGATTTACGAACTTGAATCCTCCCGATAGAAGATCGGAAGAAAAATCAATCTTCATTCCTTTGAGATATAAGAGAGCTTGAAGATCAACCACGATTCTAATACCGCTACTTTCGAATATTTTATCGTATTCTCCAACTTTATCGTCCCACGCGATGCCGTAGTTGAGTCCGGAACAGCCGCCACCAGTCACGGAGGCGCGGAGATATTCTCCGTCTATATCCGTTCTAATCTGCAGTAGCCGTTCGGCAGCCTTCCCGGTAATCGTGATGCCTTCCAGGATTTTGTCTTGAGTAGCTATCTGTTCCGTCATGTTGTGTCGTCCTGTTTCCATCCGCCGGGCTCATCTTGAGCCATAGGCGGCGGTTGCGGGTTGAAGCCGAGCTTATCCCTTGCTTCAGCGGTCATCATGTCGGGCGTCCACGGTGGCTCGAACGTTACTTGAACCGATGCCTGATCGACTTCGTTGAGACTTTCGAGCTTATCCTTAATATCGTTGGCCATGTACTGTCCCATAGCGCAGCCTGGCGTGGTGAGTGACATGGTGATATTTATATTTGACCGTTTATCATTGTTGCTCTTCAGAATTTCGATATCGTAGATCAATCCCAGATTCCACAAGTCAATGGGAATTTCCGGATCGTAACACTGCTTCAATATTTCAACAACTTTATCGCGATTTATCATTCCTGCCCCCTCAATTGGTAACGTCTAGAACAGTCATATCGTCAAACAGATTTCTCAGACTTCTATTAATCCGCTGGATAGGGGTTCGAATAGAACATGAATCGATGATCTCACATTCCTCCTCAAGGAAACAGTCCATGATACCGAGAGGTCCTTCCAGGCTTTCGAAAAGCTCCGTCATGCTGATCTTATTAAGAGGTTTAATCAGTATGTATCCTCCCCGGGCTCCCTGTACCGGTTCAAGAAACCGTTTCTTGGATAGCTCTTGAAGTACTTTGGCAAGAAGGGGGTAGGGGATCTGGCAAGTATCAGAAATCTCCTTTGCGCTCGCTTTTTCACCCTCCTTAAGGTTACTCAGATACCTCAGCGCCATGAGCGCATATTCGGTCTTCTTCGTCAGTTTCAGCATAAGGACATAAAATTCCTTTTCGTATTCTTTAACTTAACTCGTGATCGTTTTTCAATCAAAGGCAATTCCTGATTTTCTGAACTGTTCCTCTCAAGTCATAAAATCGATAGCTGCCGTCACACCCTCACATAGAGCGTCGATTTCTACGGTTGTATTATAAAGATAAAAACTTGCTCTGGCCGTAGCAGGCACATCAAGTTTCTGCATAATTGGCTGAGCACAGTGATGCCCTGCGCGGATAGCGATGCCTCTCTCATCAAGAACCTGTGCTAGATCGTGGGGGTGGACGTTTTCAACGTTGAAGCTCACCAATCCGCCCCGTTCAGCGCCGGGGCCGTAAATAGTGACTTCAGGAATGGCCGACAGTGCCTCAAGAGCGTATCGGGTCAGCGTCCTCTCGTGTCTTTCGATACTGTCAATGCCGATCGTTTCGAGATAATCGACGGCAGCACCCAGTCCGATAACCTGTGCAATATTAGGTGTCCCCGCCTCGAACTTCCATGGTGGCTTATTCCAGGTTGACTCTTCCATTGTCACTGAGTTAATCATTTCTCCGCCACCCAGGAAAGGTTCCATCCCGGTCAGAAGTTCCTGGCGACCACAAAGTACGCCCACGCCTGTCGGTCCAAGCATTTTGTGGCCTGAAAAAGCGAGAAAATCGCATCCAAGCGTCTGGATGTCCATAGGAGAGTGAGGGACACTCTGGGCAGCGTCTACCAGTACGAGAGCACCTACGTCTTTGGCCATCTGATAGATTTCCCGGACCGGATTGATTGTGCCGAACACGTTGGACTGATGGATGAACGAGACCAGTCTGGTCTTGTCAGTGAAGTATTCATCGGGATTGTTCAGCGCCAGGGTGCCGTCGCTTCTGATAGGGATGTATCTCAGTGTAGCTCCGGTATCTCTGGCCGCCAACTGCCACGGGATTATGTTGCTGTGATGTTCCATCTCAGTGATGAGGATTTCGTCTCCCGGGCCCAGATTGTGCCTTCCCCAGCTGTAAGCGACAAGGTTGATGGCCTCAGTTGTCCCTCTGGTGAAGATCACTGAACTGGTTTCCCACGCGTTGATGAATCGAGCCACTTTTTCGCGGGCTGATTCGTATTCGAGAGTAGCCTGTTCCCCGATGGCATAGATCGCCCGATGGATATTGGCGTTGTATTGCTGGTAATATTCATTAATCTTATTGATGACCACCCGCGGTTTTTGTGAAGTGGCGGCGTTGTCTAGGTAAGTGAGTGGCTTGTCTCGCACTTGCCGCGATAACTGAGGAAAGTCCTTGCGTATGGTGGCAACATCCAGAGATGTCGTGTCTTCTACGCTCTGGGAAATCGTTCCCGTTTTTCCCGTCGTCAGGTTCACATCATCCCCAGGTGAAGTTTTGCCGTCTCAGACATCATATCTTGGCTCCAGGGCGGGTCCCAGACAAGATCCACGCTGACATCTTTCACTCCCCGCAGGGCACGAATCTTCATCGCCACTTCGTCGGCAATGACGGGACCGAGTCCGCATCCCGGCGCCGTAAGGGTCATTTTTATCACGATGTGCGAACCGCCTTCCTCTACAGGGGTGATCTCGCATGAATAGATGAGTCCTAGATCGACAATGTTAACAGGAATCTCAGGGTCGTAACAAGTCTTCATGGCATCCCAGATTTCTTTTTCGCTCGCCGGTTCTGAAAAGTTATCTTCGGCTGGCGCCTCAGTTTCAGCGACAGGTGTTTTTCCAATGGCGTCGCCATCTTTGCCTTCAATCCTGACGAGATTGCCGCGGATCAGCAAAGTATAGTTACCGCCGAGAGCCTGAGTAATTTGTGCTTCTTCACCCTTCTTCAGGGTCACTGTTTCGCCATACGGAATGAGTGTCGCCTGACAGTCACGCGTTAGAGTTACGATTTCTTTAGCACTCATAGTTGATCCCTATTCTGTTGTGGCTATTTCTGTCATACCGTCCAGAGAGTTCTTGACTGTGTGCCACGCTAGTGTAGCACACTTGACCCTGGCAGGAAACTTATGCACCCCCGCAAGCACTGCCAATTTCCCCAAGTCTTGAGTATCTGCGTCACCGGTGGTCACCATCAGGTGAAATTGCTTGAAAATTTTTTTTGTCTCCGCCACAGTTTTCCCCTTGAGAATGGTGGTCATAATGGAAGCGGACGCCTTCGAAATTGCACACCCCGTACCGAGAAAACTGATGTCTTCAATAACATCCGCATCGATATTGATATAGGCTGTCATCTTATCCCCGCAAAGAGGATTGAATCCTTCAGACTTGTGATTAGCACCTTCAATTTCTCTAAAATTGCGTGGATTCTGGTTATGGTCAAGAATTAGCTCTTGGTACAGGTCTCTCAAGTCATTGCTTGGAATCGAATCAGTCACAGAACGGTGAGCTCCTTACCTGTGTCACGTAACCAGTTAGAGAGTGTGGTCTGGCAATGTTCTCTTACGGCTGGCGGTTCAATCTTATCCAGGACTTCGTTGGCGAAACCGCTGGTCATCAACGTTTGTGCTGTTGCTGGATCGATCCCTCTGGAACGAAGATAGAAAAGGGCATCCACATCCAGCTGGCCGGTGGAAGAGCCGTGCGTACATTTGACGTCGTCAGCATAGATTTCAAGCTGTGGATTTGAATTCATGGTTGCATTGTCGCTTAACAGAAGATTTTTATTTTTCTGATCAGCATCGATCTGCTGAGCCCCTGATCTGACCATAGCTCGCCCGTTGAACACCCCTTCGGCGCGATCAGCAAGGATGTACTTGAACAGCACCAGGCTGCTTACCTGTTCCACCTGGTGATCTACATTAATGTGGTAATCCAAGTGCTGATCTTCGCGCGCCAGACACAGCCCCCTCAGAATGGCACAGGCGTCAGGGCCGCTCAGATTAACTTGAACATCATTCCTGTGAAGAGAGGATCCGCTGGCCATATGCTGAGAATTGACTGTTGCCCCCGATTCCAACTGATAGTGGGTAGAGGCCAGATGAGCAGCTGTCCTGCTCTCATCCTGAATCCGGATATGACAGATGTTGCTGTTCCTGCCCAGTCTGAATACCGTAACGGCATTATTCCAGTAAGCGGTCTCGCCTTCACCCCGGTAGTGTTCTACAATGGTACAACGGCTGTCATTATCGGCTTCAATAACAAGGCGGGGATGATTCATGATGGGCTCGGCCGGATTTGTAATAAGAAACGAAATCCGCAGATACGTATTCTCAGGCATATTGCTGGAAATTCGTATGAACAGACCTGTATTCATAAAAGCTGTGTTGAGGAAGGCAAAAGGGCTCGGTCCGGCAGCAAAACCGTTGCAGACGTTGGACGGCTCCTCAAGGTAAGCATCCAGCAGTGTACGCACTTCAATACCTTCGGGTACTTCAGACAGTTGAGGCTGGTAATGACCGTTGACAAACAACAGTGTAGGGACGGCGAGAGCATCAATACAGCTTTCTACAGAGGCCGGCAGGTCCTGGGATCCCGTGAGGCGAAATTTGGCCTTCTCCACTGCTGCCGTACCAGTAAATCTCCACTCTTCCCAGTTACGTGCGGGAAAGCCGATTTCATGGAACTGACCGAATGCCTGGTTTCGCAGATCTTTGAGGGACTGCGGTTCGTGGTTACTTGCCGTGAGATGGGCGCTGAATTGATCTTCGAGATAACTCATTTTATCTGCGCCGGCACTTCCTCCTCAAGCCAGGAGTAACCTTTCTCTTCCAGCTCAACAGCCAGCTCTTTACCGCCGGATCTGATGATACGTCCGCTCATTAATACGTGAATGTGCTCAGGCTGCATGTACTGGAGGATCCTCTGATAATGGGTGATGACGAGAACTGCCCGCGCTTCATCCCTGAATTTGTTAACACCGTCTGCTACGATCTTGACAGCGTCAATATCAAGTCCCGAATCAGTCTCATCTAGAACTGCGAGACTTGGTTCCAGCGTCAGCATCTGCAGAATTTCATTACGTTTCTTTTCGCCCCCTGAGAAGCCCTGGTTGATGGATCGGCTGAGGTAACTCTCATCCATCTGCACCAGTTTGAGCTTTTCCTTGATGAGGGTGAGAAAATCGATGGCATCCAGCTCTTCCAGTCCGCGATGTTTTCTGACAGCGTTCAGGGCCGATTTGAGAAAATAGGCGACGTTTACACCGGTGATGACCACGGGATACTGGAATGAAAGAAAAACGCCTTCCAGTGCCCGCTGTTCAATACTCATTTCCATCAGGTTCTTGCCGTTGTAAAGGATTTCACCTTCCGTAACTTGGTACGTTTCACGGCCTACTATAACCTGCGCCAGTGTACTCTTACCCGAACCGTTTGGTCCCATGATGGCATGGAGCTCTCCAGCATTGACTGTCAGATTGACACCGCGAAGGATCTCCTTGTCCTCAACCGCCACGTGTAGATTCCTGATCTCTAACATTTCATCTATCCTTCATTTACCACACTCAAATATTAGCCGACACTTCCCTCGAGACTGACTTCCATCAGTTTCTGGGCTTCAACGGCAAATTCCATCGGCAACTCACGGAAGACTTCCTTGCAGAAGCCGTTCACGATCATGGAGACCGCATCTTCCATGGTCACACCGCGCTGATTGCAGTAGAATATCTGGTCCTCTCCGATGGTTGATGTGGACGCCTCATGTTCCATCTGAGCGGTGGGATTTCTGACATCGATGTAGGGGAACGTGTGGGCACCGCATTGATCGCCTACCAGGAGAGAGTCACATTGAGAATAGTTTCGCGCATTGTCAGCTCCCTTCATGACAGTCACCGCGCCACGGTACGTATTCTGTCCTTTCCCCGCCGAAATCCCTTTGGAGACGATGGTGCTGCGTGTGTTCTTACCCATATGAATCATCTTCGTCCCCGTGTCCGCCTGCTGATAGTTATTGGTCAGGGCGACGGAGTAGAATTCGCCTTTCGTGTTATCACCTTTGAGTATTACGCTGGGATACTTCCACGTTACCGCTGACCCCGTCTCTACCTGAGTCCATGATATCTTTGCGTTCTTCTCCAGGCACGTTCCCCGCTTGGTAACAAAGTTGTAGATGCCCCCTTTGCCTGTCTTGGGATCTCCGGGGTACCAGTTTTGCACTGTGGAATACTTAATAGTGGCATCCTTGTGAGCTACCAGTTCCACCACAGCTGCGTGGAGTTGATTTTCATCGCGCATGGGCGCGGTACACCCTTCCAGGTAGCTGACATAACTGCCTTCATCCGCAATGATAAGCGTCCTTTCAAACTGCCCCGTGTTTGATGCGTTGATGCGAAAATAGGTGGACAGTTCCATGGGACAGCGGACACCTTGCGGCACATAAACAAAGCTGCCGTCGCTGAAGACGGCTGAATTGAGGGAAGCAAAGAAATTGTCAGTGTAAGGGACAACTGAACCGAGATAGTGTTTTACAAGATCAGGATGATTCATGACCGCTTCGGAAAAGGGGCAGAAAATGATGCCCAGTTTTTTCAGGTCTTCCTTGAAGGTTGTTGCGACAGAGACACTATCAAACACCGCGTCCACGGCTACGCCGGCGAGACGCTTTCGTTCTTCCAGGGGGATACCCAGTTTTTCGTATGTTCGCAACAGTTCCGGATCGACTTCATCAAGGCTTGCAGGTCCGTCGCCTTCCTGTTTGGGCGCTGCATAGTAGCTGATAGCCTGATAGTCCGGATTTGTATAGTTTACCTTTGCCCATTGCGGTTCAGTCATTTTGGTCCACTGGCGATAGGCTTTCAAACGCCATTGCAGCATCCATTCAGGTTCGCCCTTCTTCGACGATATGAGGCGGATGACTTCCTCATTCAGTCCTGGAGTAATCTGGTCCTGATCAATATCGGTAACAAAACCGTATTTATACTCTTGAGAGAGCCGTGTTTTGATTGTAAGGTTTTCTTGATTCATCAATAGTGGGACAATAATCCCGTTCCATCAGATAGTGTTAAGGTAAAATACATTGTTGCTTCTCAATCAGACTTGGGGAGTCGGTTAGCAGACGCCGCTGGCGACCTTCATTGCGTTATGGGAATTATCACCGCAGTCTGGGCAAATCTCTGCAAGACATCCTATGGCCGGGAAGTCTTCAAGCTCGCGCCATACCCAGCCTCCGTGACTGTGTGATCGTTTCCTGATAGTATTGCTCAGCCAGTCTTCCCATACTATGTGACATTCGGGGCAAACCTTAGGCATTCTCGCTACCGTCTTGTGAGAACGTGTCTTTGATACCGTGTTTGACTTCCATTCGAATCGATGCCTGTCAGAAATATATTTTGAATTCTTGTTGCTCATGGCATGAGTCTCCCTCTCGATTCTCAGTCGATCCGAACATCCTCTTGATAACCAGCCATATTGAATAACTTCTAATAATACGATAATTTCAGTCCTATTTATTTTACGTCAATAACAGGTAAACTGTCAAGCAGAAATTTGCTGTCGGTATTAGCGGGGAATCAGAGGATCACACAACAGTGATCCGTGTCTCTTGCGGCGATGTGACCTGTCCGACAATAGTCGCTTTTATGTCGGAGATTGCGTTAAAGTTTTTCACAAACTGATGGGTACGGTCTCGAGGCATGGCAATAAGAAGGCCGCCGGAAGTCTGGGCATCTGCCGCCATGGTCTTCTGGTTACTGGAAATACGGCTGTTAAAACTGACATACGAAGAGACATATGCGAGATTTCTCTTTGTTCCGCCGGGGATGATTTCTTTCTCTGCTAACTTATTCACACCGTTCATGAATGGGAGTTTTTCAAATTTGATCTCGGCTGAAACGTCGCTGGCCTGGCACATTTCCAGCAAATGCCCTAGCAATCCGAAACCAGTCACATCGGTAGCCGCATGGGCGCCGAGTTTGAGCATCAATTCTGATGCATCGGCGTTGAGTGTGGTCATCACCTTTGTCGCTTCGGCGATCATAGAATCATCGGCGATACCACGTTTGATCCCGGTGGCGACGATCCCCGTCCCAAGCGGTTTTGTCAGGACAAGAAGATCGCCGACAGAGGCTGTCGAATTCTTCACTAATCGATCCACCTCAGCCCGCCCTGTCACCACCAGACCGTACTTAGGCTCCTTGTCATCAATGCTGTGTCCGCCCACGATGCTTATTCCAGCCTCCTTCGCCTTGTCGTTCCCCCCCTTCAAGATTTCCGACAATATCTCCATGGGGAGGTCTTTTCTGGGGAAAGCGACAATGTTCAGAGCGAAGAGCGGAATAGCACCCATAGCGTAGATATCCGAGATGGCGTTAGCGGCGGCGATCTGGCCGAAGTCGTAGGGATCATCAACGATGGGTGTGAAGAAATCTACAGTCTGGACGATGGCCTCTTTGCCGTCGAGGCGTACCACTGCAGCATCGTCGACTCCGTGAAAATCGACAACTACACGCTTATCATCAGACACCGGCAGCTGACTCAGAACCTGAGCCAGGTCTTCTGGACCGAGCTTACAGGCTCAACCGGAGCCGTGGCTGAGTTGCGTCAGGCGTTTGGCTTCTTCACTGGCCATGGGTGAAATTTAGGGCGGGAGTGAAGAGACGGGAAGGGAAAATAGTTTAAGTTGATTAGAACACAAGTCTGGTGTTAATCAACATCAGGCCTGTTAATGTACTCCGGCCGCGCCGGTGAAGAGAATTGTTATGTTGTTGCACTGTGCTACTAAACGAAAATAGATCAAATAGATCCAACTTTGATTATATGAACGTGGATTCTTTCTTTTGAGTATTCCTCAAGTTTTGAATAATGCGCTCTCCAACTCAGCGTTTTGGAGCATTTGGAGGTAGTCTACCAGTTTCCCACAAACAAAAAACCCCGCTACTGCGGGGCTCTTGCTTAAATTCTTTCAGTGGTTATTTCAACAACACCATCTTCTTGGTTACAATAAAACTACCGCTTTCGATTTGAACAAAATAAAGACCGCTTGGCTGACGGCTTCCATCCCATTGAATGCTGTGATTGCCTGTAGATAATTCATCATTTATAAGTGTTGTGATTTCAAGTCCAACAATATTAAACACCTTAACCGTAACAAACTCTGTTTGAGGAATTGAAAACTCTATTGTGGTCGTTGGGTTAAAGGGGTTGGGGTAGTTTTGGAATAATATATATTGATCTGGTATAGTTTTATCATAATCTATATTTAGTTCTTCTGCATTTGCCGTTCCTGGTGTCGGATTCATAAATATCCATTCATCAGAACCATCAGGTATTCTTCCAAAAGACACATCATCTGTTTGAGAACCAAAATTATAACTGATGATTGGGTTTCCATTTGCATCAGCTATATAAATAGTCTCACCATTGCTTGAAAGTTTTTTATTTACCTCAGGAAAACCATTATTATCTCCCGTGTACCATAGCACGAGAAATTCTCCTGAAGCAATACTTGTGTCTGGGGCAATTGTCTTAATTAAACCATCTGTATCGCTAAACCCCCATTCATTGATATTAATTGGCTCTGTACCAATATTATACAACTCAACAAAATCTTCGGAGTTACCATTAAATATATCATTACCGCAACAACTTTCACTGGCCGCTAGAAACTCATTAATAACTATGTCACTGGTATTACCAGTTTCAACATTAATGTCATAAAATTCATATTCAGCATTTGCAGGTAAAAATGTGACTGCATTGCTGTTTTCAGCGTAAATGTAATACTGAATATCAGTAGGACCAGCTATTATGGATATACCGTAAACCCCATCTCCTTCCTGCCCATCTCCATGATCGCCATCATCATACATATTTATTTTATCAAAAACACCATATGGGTTTGACCGATATGCAAGAAACACATCATTCACATTGCTGACCTCAACCGAAAACCATATCTCATCTGAAGATGATACATTTTCAGGTGAATAGAATACATTACTGATCTGTGGTGAATCATATTGAAATTCACTGAGTCCTAATAAGTAATCAACCCTTGCGTCCATTAACTGAACAATCCCGATAATTGATTGATTTCCAGGACCTGGTGGTCCGCCACCCCCGATTTGATTATATACGTTGTCAATAAAATCAGAATAGCTATAAAATTTATTCTGATCGGCCTGTACATCTGCAGCTATAATATCCTGAATTTCCAACGCTCTGGTTTCATACCAATCATTAGCGAAGTTTTCTTTAATCATGGTCTTCATATGGGCAACATACATTTTGCGGTATGTATCATTATTTAATATCTCACTGATAACTGGGAATTCACTCTCATTTAAATTGGCAAAAGGATTCAAGCTCTGTAGACCATAGGTATTCAGGGGCCCCAAAGTTTGATGATGAGAAAAAACGCCAAAGCTTTCATTCAGATCCCAGGGTATTGGGTTGAATCTGCCGGTATCATCTTTATAGAGATAGTAATTTTGAGGATTGTTAATTGGGCCATCAAGATTCACGAAGAGGTTGGAAAAAGCCAAAAACCAAAGATGACGATCTATATTTAAGACCTGATCAACACTCGCATTCTGGTTGTTTAGAGTGTCCAGGAAATTAATTAATTCACTCCAGCCATAATCAGATTTCATGTCGTATAATCCCAAATAACTGCTTGAGTCCTGACCCAGATATTGCCATACCCCGCCTGTTGGAGGTCCCCCAACAGAAGTGATTTCACCTTTAACCCTGGTATTTTCATCACTCCCAAAATGAGTTCTCATGAAGAATTTATCAACACTCTGGTCGCTGGTATACAACCCAAGGTGAGTACCATTGATATAAACATTCGCGAAGTTCGCCTGGCTGGCAGGAAAATATTCTCTGGCAATTTCATAACTCAAAACCTCGCGCACAAAGCTGGGATCTTTAAAGGCATTGGCCAGCTTTAACGTACCGTAGCCGTCCAGTTCTTGATCGTTAATAATGTGGTCCAGTTTAATATTCAACGGATTCTTGATTTGATTGGGTCTATAAGAGCTATTGCCTTTGTAACGCACGCCGACACTGTTGAATTGCACACCATTGATCAGGGCCGTCCCAACCAGTCGTTCTTCATCTCCGGCCGCGTATAACTGATCCAAAATCTGATCCCAATTGGATTCAACAAAAGTGATTTCTATGGTATTTATTGTATTGATGTCGTAAAACCCCTGGCTATTTATACTATTGATCAGTACAAAAGAACCAAGAAAGAACACTATAAATTTGTTAAGTGTCATTTTTGTTCTCCTGGTTTCGTGGTTTTAATTGATAAAGAGACACTGCATTTACAAAAAGGTTAATAAAATAATCGTCGGGTTACGAGACCGACCTAAATCCACAAACAAAAAAACCCCCTATTAGAATCAATAAATCTCCAATCGGGTTATGAGCCCAATTGTGACGAAACGGAAATGTAGACTTCAAAAAGAAGCCAAACGTTCCACAATTGCTTCGGCTCGATGTCGTATGTCATCATAGTTCTTCTTGCGAA
>JASLRT010000047.1 GCA_030743815.1 Candidatus Neomarinimicrobiota bacterium
AAATATGGTGATATTCAGGTAGATACGAACAGGTCCTTTGAAATCTACAAAGAGTGGTTGAAAATGGCTCGTCCTGGCCCTGGTCCTAACGGCCTGCGCCGGCCACTTTGGATGGCGAGAACACTCCGGCCGGCTGATGAAGCTTACTATATCAAATAGAGAGAATCATACCAGATTTCCTGAGGCGTTCTGAACTCGGCTCGAGAACTTGTGGTTCTTCACACAAGTTCGGCTGTAAACTTCCGCAGTGATTGCCAACATCATATACTGGTTTACCCAGAGGCGTTGGCTCTTCTTCGCCTTTTTATGCGGGCTTTTCCTCTTTCTTCTTCCTACGCCTGAAGGCTTAACCCTGTACGGCTACCGGTCGATTATTATTGTTGTGGTGGCTGTCTTGCTCATCATCTTTGAACCTCTCCCTCTGCCGGCTATTGCGCTTCTGATGGTTATTTTTCAAGTACTGTTCGGCATATCTTCACCCAACGATGCTGCCTCTTCCTTCATGAGTGATGCAGTCTTTTTTATTATGGGGTCGCTGATGCTGGCAGTGGCTATCGTGCATCAGGGCCTCGATACGCGACTTGCCCTCGGTATTATACGACTTGCGGGCCACCAGACGTGGAAGATTGTTTTCGGCTTTATTGCGGTCTGTGCCATCCTCTCATCGTTTATCGGTGAGCATACGGTAACCGCAATGATGATGCCGGTAGGGTTGACACTGATTCGTCACACAAACAAGGATCCCAAGAAGGTATCCAGTCTCACCGGACTGATCCTATTCTCTATCGCTTACGGCAGTGCCATGGGTTCCATAGGGACACCTTCCGGCGGCGGCAGGAACGTCATTATGATCGGCTATCTTTCCCAATTCGGCATTGCTGATATATCGTATCTCGAATGGATGAAATATTCTTATCCGGTACTTCTGCTGGAGATTCCGTTGGCAGCACTGATACTGTGGTGGACTTTCCGTCCCGAGAAAATGACTCTCGATTCTGCCGTTCGCAAGTTGACGGTTCAGGTGGCAAAAAGCGGCAAAATGACGGGGCGGCAAATCTTTGCTATTGCTGTCTTTGTCATTGTTTTCCTAGGGTGGGTATTCCTCAGTCCCAGGATCGGCCTCGGCATCGTTGCTCTGATCGGTGTGGTGCTCTACCTCTCCTTTGGACTCGTGGAGTGGCAGGAGCTCAACCGTAACACTAACTGGGGTGTGATTCTTCTATTTGGGGCGGCCATCTCTATAGGTTTTCAGATGAAGGAGACCGGCGCAGCTCTCTGGGTCGCTACAAAGGCAATTGATACACTCACTCTTATCACGCCAGACGTCGATATGCTACGAGGCATAACATCAGTCATTCTTACAGCGGGACTAACCAATCTTCTAAGTAATGCCGCCACGGTGGCTGTCATTGGACCGATTGTTCTGAATATGGGTGGTGATCCGGTGCTCATCGGGATTGCCACAGCGGTGGCGTCATCTTTCGCGTATCTGACAGTTGTGGCATCTCCTACCTGTATGATTATTCACTCCAGTGGTCTGGTAACAGCTAAAGACTATCTGAGAGCAGGCTGGAAAATGTTCCTGATGTCAATTCTGATCCTGTTTCTTGTCTCTAATTTCTGGTGGCCGCTACTGAGGTAAAGTTTTGATGTATCTAACTAGATCAGCTAAATTGATTTCGGTATGAAGTTTCTATTGGCAATAGGCAGTAAGGAATATTCAGAACCGACGCTTCAGATCGGTTCACAGATTGCCAAATCTTTTGATGCGCATCTCGGTATCGTGTATGTCGGTTCCAAACCACGGCAGATATATGAGAGCAGGGTCAGCCTTGCCCGAGACAGTCTGGCAAGGTGGGAGATCTATCATCCAGGTGTTGAAGTGCTGCACTGGGCTTTCGATTACCTGCGCAAATCAGGATACCTAGAAGAGAAAGATGAGAACGGTTTTCATCCTGAGAACATAGTAGAAGAGGCCAGCCGTTTCAGACTGGTGCTGCCCGGCAGCTACGGGCGCGATGTCAGCCTGA
Organism: Candidatus Neomarinimicrobiota bacterium; assembly: GCA_030743815.1. NCBI lineage: Bacteria > Pseudomonadati > Fidelibacterota > Fidelibacterota bacterium. The sequence continues at coordinate 2,031 of JASLRT010000047.1, forward strand.
TCTTAAGAGAGGGTGATATCATCGAAGAGTTGCGCAAGGAGTGCGGCCAGGATAGCTATACGCTGTCCATTATCGGCGGCAGTAAGGGGAGGCGGATGGCCCACAATCTGCTGCAGTATATACCCACCTCAATGTTTGTTGCCAAGGATGTCGATCAGAAAAAGAAATACAAACTTTTACTCTGTGTGGATGATTCAAAAGCTACCAAAAGGGCGGTTCGGTTTGGGGCAACTATCGCCGGCAATCTGGATATGCATGTTAATATACTCACTGTCTCGAAGACAACCCGTTTCGGCACCGGCTACAGTCGCGCGGCCAAGGCGGCGGCGCGCTACCTCCAGTCTAATAATGTTTCTCATGATCAGCAGTTCGTCACCGGTGATCCTGTAGAAACTTTTGTGGAATATGCGGGAGACGATCACATAATCGTAATGGGAGATTCGGGGCAGTCCGCTCTCAAGAAATTCTTCACCGGCAGTAAGCCTATAAGAACACTCGAAAAGGCAGTAGGTCCCATCCTGGTCGTCCGGTAGCTTCTTGTGGATGTCGTGGAATGGCAAGACCGGTACGGCCCGTGGGCACTGGTCACCGGCGCCTCCTCCGGTATTGGGGCTGAATTCTGTCGTCAGTTAGCCGCGAAAGGTCTCAACATTATTCTGGTTGCCCGCCGGGAAGACCGACTCAGTCAAGTGGCAGCGGAAATTGAACATAACTACGCTGTCGAGACGCTAACCGTTGTCCAGGATCTCGCGGCCGGGGACGCTACCGCACGCGTGCTGTCGAATGTTGGCGAGCGGCAGATTGGGGTGCTTGTAAACAACGCTGGTTTCGGGTTGGTGGGCAGATTTCATGAACTGGATCGCCACCGCCACTCTGAAATGGTGCGGCTCAACTGCATCGTACCGGTAGAAATAACTCAGGCATATCTGCCGCAGATGGTATCATTGGGTAGGGGCGCAATCATCTTTCTCGCCTCAACGGCCGCCTACCAGGCGACGCCCTATTTTTCTCTGTACGGCGCTACAAAAGTTTTCAATCGATTCCTAGGCGAGGCACTGTGGGAAGAGTATCGTGCCAGTGGTATCGACGTGATGGCCCTCTCGCCAGGCTATACAGATACGGAATTCCAGAAAGTTGCAGGAATGGGAGATCGATCGTACGGTGTCGGGTCGGTCACGTCTGAAGAAGTTGTCTCAACCGCATTGAATGCTCTGGGCAGGGTGCCGTCGGTTATCCACGGCAGGCAGAACCGTTTTCTCGCTTTTGTGCAGCGGTTTCTGCCACGGCGGGTCATCCTCAAGATGACAGGCTTCATCATGAGAAAGATGGAGCGCACCCGAAAATGAATTACGCAGGACTCCATTCATGGGACGTTTCCATACCTGAGGCGAAGAAGGTTCAGCAGAGTCTGAGGGAGAAACTAATCGTCGAACCGCTCACGGCGAGTATACAGTACGTCGCCGGCACCAGTGCGTGACGAAATCGATTGATGTTTATCCGGTGCTGAACTAATATTTTTGTCAAGCTGAAGAGTAAAGGAAGAATCATTCGGTGATATATTAAAGGAGTTGAGTGATATGTGTCGTTTTCTGGCTTACAAAGGTGCACCTATTCTGATGGACAAGCTTCTGTATCAGCCGCGGAACTCCCTGGTGACGCAGAGTTTCCGTGCCCGTGAACGTGAAGAACCTCTCAACGGTGACGGCTTTGGCGTCGGCTGGTACCAGCCCGAGATTGATACCTTACCGGCTGTGTTCCTATCCGTACAGCCCGCTTGGAACAATATGAATCTGCGTTACCTTGCGCCTAAAATTCAATCACCGTGTATCATCGCCCACGTGCGGGCTGCCACCCACGGCGGCGTCTCTGAAACCAACAGTCATCCCTTTCATTACGGCAATTTGCTGTGTATGCATAACGGTAGTATCGGAGGCTTCCGCGTGATCAAACGGGCGCTGCGGATGAGGCTGTCTGACGGTATCTACGACTGGATAAAAGGCGAAACCGACTCGGAACACTTCTTCGCCCTGTTCCTGGAGAAGCTTTATCAGAACGGTGATTCCCATGAGACTGACGATCTGGTACAGGCACTTTGCGAGACGATTACCGAACTGAAGGAACTTCTTAACGACCACGGAATCACGAAGCCGTCGTTCCTCAACGTGGTCATCACCGATGGTAATTCAGTTGTTGCGACCAGGTATGTCTCCGATCACAATATGGAACCTCATACACTCTACCACTCGGAGGGACGCTGTTTTGAATGCATCGATGGCGTCTGCCGCATGACCAAGGGAGATCCGCAGGATCACGCCGTGCTGGTTGTGTCGGAGAAACTTACTGACGTCAGTGAGGACTGGAACAAGGTACCGCCGAATCACTTCGTTGTTGTGGATAAGAACCTTGCCATTTCTATCCATCCTGTTGATGAGTAGTCACTGTGGGGTTGCAACAGTGAGAAGTAACCGATGAATGCTGACCCTAGACACTTTTCTCCTCGATTTGCCGGCGGAACTGAGTCTCAAGATTGAGATTCCCGGGTGATTGCGGCCGAGCCAAACTGAAGCGAAGATGAGACCATCCCACATTCTGTGCCACTACTCCGAAATCGGCCTAAAGGGAAAAAACCGGCGATTCTTTGAGGATAAGCTGAGGAACAACATAAAGAAATCGCTTCAGCGCGCGGCCCCCGATTCGTTCAGTTCAGTTCGCAGACTTCACGGCAGGATTCTCGTCAAGCTGACTCCTGAATCTGACGCTTTATGTCCCATGATGGAGACAGCCCTTCAGAACACTTTTGGACTGGCATACTTCGCTTTCGTCCGCAAATCTAAGCAGGACCTGGATGTTCTGTGCCGGGATGCACTCGAAGCTTTCGATGAACTGGAGTTTGACAGTTTCCGCATCACCGCCCGCAGAGGGGGTCAAGAGGTGCCGTTCAGCGCTAGGAAGGTCAATGAAGTTGTGGGTGCCCACATCTTGGAGCGGCTGAAAAAAAAGGTCAACCTGGGAAATCCTGACGCCACCTGTTTTATTGATATGTTTCAGGCGATGGCATTTGTTTACACTGAACGTATTGTGGCGCGAGGAGGATTGCCCGTAAGTTCAAGCGGGAAGGTGGTGGGCATGCTGTCGGGAGGCATCGATTCTCCCGTGGCGGCGTACTATGCCATGAAGCGCGGCGCGAGGGTTACGTTTGTTCATTTCCATTCGATGCCTTACACAACGCGTGCCTCCATCGATAAAGTTCATGAACTGATTCAGATTCTGAACGGTTTTCAGTATCGAGCCAAGCTTCGACTGATTGAACTTGCTCCCATTCAGAAGGAAATCATGACTGAGACGCCTGCACGTTACCGGGTCATTTTCTACAGGCGCTTCATGTTCAGGATCACCGAAGCAGTCGCGAGAAGGGAGCGGGCGCACGCTGTAGTGACTGGGGAATCGCTGGGACAGGTTGCGTCTCAGACTTTGGAGAATATGGATGTCATCGAGAGTGTGACAGCTATTCCAATCTTGAGACCGCTGATCGGAATGGACAAACAGGAGATTATCGATGTCGCTCGTGATATTGGTACTTACGAAACCTCCATTCTACCGGATCAGGACTGCTGTTCGCTCTTCGTTCCCGAGAGGCCGGCGACGAAGGCGAGACTGGCTGATGTGGCTAAAGCGGAAGAAGCCCTAGACGTGGAAGGACTTGTCAACGAAGCTCTCGACACGGCAGAGTTAGTGAACATTCCTTGATGCTGCGAGGCCATAAATGACTACGCAAAATCCCCGTAGCGCCCGGTTCACCTACTTGATGATAACGCGGAACGGCTCGAGGCAAGACCGTGCATAGCCAATGTTGACAGGACTAGAATACCACCGGCAATAGCCCACTGGCCGGGCTGCTCACCGTGGAGAAGGAATACCCAGACAGGATTCAGGATCGGTTCCAGCATGGTGAAAAGGACGGCCTGAAAAGCCTCTACGTGTTTAATCGCGCGGCTATAGAGCAGGTACGAGACGCCGAGCTGTAGAACACCCAGCGCGAGCAACAAGCCGATCTCCTCGACAGGGGGAATCTCCGATCCAAGCAAGAATGGCATTCCGACAGCCGCGGCAATGAGGTTGCCCAACAGTACCGACTCCACGGGCGACCCCCGTTTCTGTTTGCGAAGGAAGAGCGTCATCCATCCGAAACAGATCCCACTCAGAACTGCCAGAATGTTGCCCCAGAATCCGGCCGGTGAAAGTTTATCCAGGAAGAAGATGACGATGCCGGTCATGACGGAAAGAACAGCCAACCAGTCCCTCACTGACGATTTTTCGCCCAGGAACCATGGTGCGAACGCAATGACGGATAAGGGTGCGGTGTACATTAACAGAACTACGTTGGCCGCCGTCGTCAGTTTATTGGCAACCACATAGAGAATGACTGTCGCGGCATAGGTTACCGCACCGCCCCACTGATAGGGTGACCATGTAAATAGCGGTTTCCTTATTTTCATCATGATTACAAGGGCCGCGATGAGACTTCTCGCTCCCGCAATGGCGAAGGGATTCAAGTTGATGGACTTCACCAGAATCCCGCCGGTGCTCCATAACAGGGCGGTGACTACCAGAAGGGAGACAGCTTGGGGTTTTGAGATGGATGAATCTGTCATCTGTTCACACCTGAACGAGAAGGAGAATATAGTAAGGAGAATCAGGTGTGGCAAATCAGCATCATGGTTTCGTCCGCGACTGACAGCTTAAAAAGACAATGTGTTTTTGTTCCGGTTGTTAGTAAATTTAAGGGTAGCTTTTTACTTAATAGTGTTGAATAACCTATTTGACGGAGAAACCCTTTGAAGTGGAATAAGCAGAAGTTTATCAAGGAATTGCAGAAAGAGGCTTCCCGCGAAGTCGTGAAAGTCGGTGAACGGCTCTGTGACTTTACTGAAAGCGCAGCTGATGAGGCTTCCTGGGGCAGGGGCTCTGAATATGGGACCCTGACCTATAAATCTCAATCTGATCACGGATTGATTTCACTCTTCCAGATGACCTCTCGTGGTCAGATCAAGTTCCAGATCAATAACCTGAGACAGAAGGGTGTAGCAAAACCGATTCTCAGGGATTATCTCATCAAGCTGGAATCAAACTTCCTGAGAGATTATGATGAGGAAAACTACCCCATCGACAGCTTTGAGGAGATCATTGAACTATTCACTACGTCGACGCAGTTGGATAAATTTATCACCTGTATTGAGGGAGTTACCTATCGTCTGCGGCAGTAAGTAGATAGCCTCGACTGACACAGTTCTGGCCCTTCTGGCTTACGCCGGAGGGGCTTTCTTTTTCAATTGACTGTCCACAGAATGAGGAGAAAACCCCAAGATTGAGTCCAGAACTTTGTAGTTTCCAGTGTGATGAAACTGGCAAAATGGTGGGAACCGATAAAGAATAACCGGGTTCTCTGTACCCTTTGCCCGCGATTATGCAAAATTGGAGATGGCCAATCAGGATTTTGTTTTGTACGTAAGAACGAGGGCGGTGAACTCGTCCAGACCGCCTACGGCCGCGCCGCCGGCTTTGCTGTTGATCCCGTTGAGAAGAAGCCGCTGAACCACTTTCTGCCTGGAACGCCCACACTCAGCTTCGGCACGGCGGGATGTAACCTCGGCTGCCGGTTCTGCCAGAACTGGGACATGTCCAAAGCGAAGCTGGACAATCTCCACTCTCGACAGGTGACGCCCCAGGAAGTGGTGCAGTTGGCCAAAAAACAGAAGTGTCCCAGTATTGCCTACACGTACAACGATCCCACCATCTTCGCCGAATTCGTTATCGATGTGGCCAGGGCGGCCCGCAAAGAGGGTATCAGGAACGTGATGGTCACCAACGGTTACATCATGCCGGAAGCGAGGAAAGAGGTCTATTCTTATATCGATGCCACCAACATCGACCTGAAAGCTTTCAGCGAAACGTTTTACCACAAGCTGACCTTCTCTCATCTGGATGATGTTCTTGATACCATTAACTGGCTTGTGAACGAGACCAATGTCTGGGTGGAGATCACCAATCTGATCATCCCGGGTCACAATGACGATATGGGCGAGATTGGGGAGATGGTTGACTGGATTACGGACCATCTGGGCGACGAGGTACCCCTCCACTTCACGGCCTTCCATCCTGATTTCAAGATGCTGGATACTCCGGCTGCGCCAAAATCGACCCTCACGAAAACAAGATATCTAGCCATGGAGAGGGGGCTGAAGTATGTGTACGTGGGGAACGTGTTCGACAGCGAGGGGCAGACCACCTTCTGTCCCAACTGCCACAAGCCGCTCATAGAACGGAGCTGGCACTCAATCCTGGAGGTCAATCTGGATGGGACGCACTGTAGCTGTGGGCAGGAAATTCCTGTAATCTGGAAGTAACACAGGTAGATCTTTGACAGCCGATCGCTCATTCGGAAATTCTACATATGTCCACTTGGGTTTAATGATCTAATGATGCGAGGTTACATATTTGTGAAGAATCTTCTTATTTACCTCATACTGGCACTCTTGATTTCTGGTCTCTCCGCGGATACGGGTATCATCCGGGGGGTAGTCCTTGACGAAGCGACGCAGCAGCCTCTCATCGGCGCTAACGTTATGATTGTGGATACCCACCTCGGCGACGCCACCGATCTGGAAGGGAAGTTTGAGATAACAGGGATCGGCGTCGGAACGAGGCATCTTCAGGTGAGCATGATGGGCTATGAGAAGAGGGTATTTCTCAACCTGATGATCACCACCGCGCGCCCTCTGAACCTGATCATTGAGCTAAAAATGGAGTCCCTTGAAGGGGAAGCCATAGAGGTGACAGGGAAGGCTTTCACACGCTCTTCGGCGTCTGTCTTGAGTACCATGCATGTAGACAACTTTGAGATTCGTAGTGATCCTGGCGGGGCGTTTGATATCCAGCGGATGGTGCAATCCCTGCCATCGGTAACATCCGCGAGCGATCAGGAAAACGAGATCATCACTCGGGGAGGCATGCCAGGAGAGAATCTTTTCCTT
>JASLRT010000048.1 GCA_030743815.1 Candidatus Neomarinimicrobiota bacterium
ATTATTCGCGAAGCCTTTTCACTGAAAGCTGGCTGGGGAGGCCTCATCACCGTCGTCATGTGGGGCGTCCGGCGGGGACTTTATTCCAATGAAGCGGGACAGGGTTCAGCTCCGATCGCCCATGCTGCGGCAAAAACGAAAGAGTCGATTCGCGAGGGCGCAGTTGCCCAAATGGGACCGCTCATCGATACGCTCATCATCTGTACCATGACTGGACTGGCCATCATATCAACTGGAGTCTTGGAGTCCACCAATCTGACAGGAGCACAACTGACGCGGGCCGCTTTTCAGGAAGGATTCTCTTTCGCACCCGAAATCGGAAGTACAATCATCAATTTCTCCGTACTTCTCTTCGCCTACACCACTATGGTGGCGTGGAGTTACTACGGCGACCGCTCCGTCGAATACCTCATCGGTCCGAGCGCAATAAAGCCGTATCGGTGGGTCTATGTGTTCTTTAATTTCCTGGGAGCCATCCTTCCACTGGCGTTCGTCTGGAACTTTGGCGATATCGCGCTCAGTCTGATGACTATTCCAAACCTCATCGGTGTTGTCCTACTGATGCCGACGCTGAAAGTCATGACTGACGAATACTTCTCCCGTAAACATCTGACCTACAAAGAGATCCTGACTCAACAGGGGTCGGATTCATCCTGATGGGGACTGAGCCGAACGATCTGCTGAACGTCGCTTTAGAGGCTGCTGAAAAAGCGGCCTCTTTCATTTCCGCGGAATCATTAAAGGTGCGCCAGGTCGATTATAAGGGAAAGACAAACCTTGTGACGCAGGCCGATCGCGGTTCGGAGGAGATCATCCTTGATACCATCCGTAGCAACTATCCCAATCACAACATTATAACCGAAGAATCTGCCGGTCAGACAACCGATTCCTCTTTTGTGTGGATTGTAGATCCTCTTGACGGTACAACCAACTTTGTCCACAGTTACCCATTTTACGCTGTCTCAATTGCGGTCTATAAGGACTATGTGCCACAGGTGGGGGTCATCCTGGACGTGTATCACCAGCACACTTATTCAGCAACGGCTGGTGGTGGCGCCCATTGCAACGGCAAGCCGATCCGCGTAACCGATAAGCATGAACTCCTCTATAGCTTACTGGCCACGGGATTTAAGTACGAGCATGACGAGGTGTGGGAAAAAAACTTTGATTACTATAAGACTTTTACGGATATCACCCAAGGGGTGCGCAGAGCGGGCGCGGCGGCTCTCGATCTTGCGCACGTGGCGTGTGGCTGGCTCGATGGTCTCTGGGAATACGGACTTAATCCGTGGGATGCCGCGGCGGGCGTCCTAATAGTGGAAGAAGCCGGCGGAAAGGTTACGAAGACCGACGGTTCTCAATTCTCTATCTATACACCGGATATCCTAGCCACTAACGGCAGGATTCATGGCGAGATGTTGACTGTTTTCGAATGAAGTACTGTTTCAGTGTAAGGCTCTGCGGAATATATTGAGACCTTCCCTATGTTTTTGCTGCAGATCGCTTACCTTCACATATATCAGTTCATTAAATGATAATCGTCCGTTATCGGTAACACGACCGATAGCGGTACACGGAACACCCATCCGCATGCAGATTCTCTCGATTTCGATAATGGCATCCTCATGCACTGTCACGATCATGACACCTTGCGTCTCTCCAAACAGAAGTTCCTGATCCGTAATCTTACTGCTCATATGGATGCGTACTCCTGTACCTTTAGGTGAGTTCAGCAGGCAGTGAGCCAACGCTGTCGTTAGTCCACCTGAAGAAATATCGATGGCTGATTCGATCAGATCAACTGAATGAGCCATCAGAACGATATCGCGCAACTTTGGCTCCACTTTCAGGTCAACTGCCGGTGGCGGTCCTACTACCTTTTTCGTGTTCAGCCTGAGGTATTCAGAACCGCCTAACTCGCCGCGGTGACTGCCGAGGATGAGCACAAAATCACCGGTTCGTTTGAACATTGGTGTCAGTAGCTGATAATTCCGGGAAATAGCACCGAAGACACCCGCAACTACTGACTGAGTAGAAACCTGGTCAGTAGCGGTAATTTTTGTGTCGATAACATGAATATCGAAGACACGTGCGATCTCGTCAGCACCCCTGAAAATTTCACGTAACATTTCATCCTGCCCGCGTAAGATATCCGCAGGCACAAACGCATTCAGCACCACAGCAGCAGGGTTGATTCCAGAACAAACCAGTTTCCTGGCTGCGGCGGCTACGGCAGTCCGGCCTCCCACCCTCGGATCGAGCCATAGAGCACGACCGGAGGAAGAAAGTTCCATGACCGGCGTGACGGAGTCAGCGGAGGCGGCCGCTGGATCAGATCTGTGCACTGTCTGCGCCACGTTGGGTGAGGCAAGTAATGACAGCAGTGCGCCACGGTAAGATCTCGGTTTTTTCAATCCGGCAGCATTCACTGTTTCAGGCTTGACCGTAACAGCAGTGGAACCTGGTTGCTCAGCTGACAACTCATGTGCTTTAGCTATGGTTTCAACGGGAAGAGAGACGACCGTCTTTTTCGATTTCTTCACGGTAAGCATCTGACTGCTTGCACTTTCGCCAACCCGGTGACAGTCAACCTTGAACTCCTTCGTCAGCATGTTCAGCTCTCTGTTAAATCCTTGTGATATAACGGTCAGCAGTCCGCGTCTGCCGCCATGGAGGAGTATTGTGCCGACGACTGAACTTTTCGTAACTACTGGAATACTGGTCGCATCGAGAGTGATTCCCATTCCGTGTTCGACCGACATCCGCGCTGCGGCAACACCGACACCGTCTTCGCTGACAGATCTCAACGCCCTCAGGTAAGGACGCTGCATCAGCTGGTGACTGAGCTGAGAGAAAGTCTGCATGATGGTTAAACCGGCTTTGCTGGATCTTCCCCTTCGCTTGCTGAGGAAGAAAACCGGATCTCCTTCCTTTTTAACCGTCATGGGACTATCGGGCGCTGAAGCCGTTACCCCCAGCACGGCGGCTGAGAAGAGTCCCTTCGAACCGAGATTAGCATCGCTGAAGAAATCAGACACAACAACATTTATTCCTGTACTGATATAGCATTCCTTCATGGCCGATCCGAGCTTGTCTGACATTGCCCTGATACCGATGGTCTCATGTGATCCTACTACCTGACCGCAGGAAACTATCTTAGATAGGGCGCCTTCATCGACAATCTCACCGAAAAGTCCCATGACGGCATGATACGCCTGCTGGTCAGCCGCCCCCCTCACCTTTACACCGCAACCTCCGATCCTGGCCGTGAGGTTGATAATTGATCCGTCTACCTCAACTGAGACAACGTTAGACGGCTGGTACGAAACCACATCTCTCCTATCCATACTGTTCCGAATCTGACGTACCCACTTGGAGAGAAATATCTTATCTCTATAGGCAGACAAAAGTGTCAGTTCAGCGTGCGTCGGCGGGCGGCCGATGAGTTCCTCAAGATGGGAGAAGTTCTCTTCCGAGAATCCCAGCTTCTCTATGACGTTTGAAGTCACTTTTGGTTCGGGCATTATTTTGCTATTCAGCTCACTCTATATAATGCGTCATTGGGACACGAATGATTTTGCCGCAGCTATAATCTCACCGGCAATATCCTTACCAACGCCAACCGAATCACACAGTTCCCCAACCGAAGCTTTGGCGATGATTTCCACGGAGTCAAATTGGGATAGAAGCCGCTTGCGCGTTACTGGCCCCACGCCTCTGATATCGTCGAAGACTGACTTCGTAGCGGCCTTGCCCCGGCGCTGTCTGTGGAACGAGACAGCAAAACGGTGAGCCTCATCGCGAATGCGGCGTAAGAGCATCAGACCGGGAGACGTCTTAGGAATTGACTGAGGATCACTGAATCCGGGCACGAACACCTCCTCCAGCCGCTTGGCGAGGCTTACGATCGGGATATAGGTGAGGCCAAGTTCCTGAAGAGCCGATGTCGCCATGCCAAGCTGACCCTTTCCCCCGTCCACCACGATAAGATCAGGGAAAGTTGCCTTCTCGCTCTTGAGTCGCGCGTAACGGCGGTAAATCACTTCGCGCATCATGGCAAAATCGTCAACTCCCTTCACCGTCTTGATCTTAAATTTGCGGTAGTTACCCTTCTTCGGTTTGCCATCAACAAAACTGACCATAGAACCGACCGGCACGTATCCCTGGATATTTGAGATATCAAACGCCTCGATGCGCCGCGGCGGAACTGTCAGGTTAAGATCACTCTGTAACTGCTGTACCATTTTAGGGATCAGTTCGTGCCGCCTCGCCTTCCTGCGCCGATATTCGCCCAGGAGGAGTTCAGCATTGGTGCGCGTCATGCGTAATAGTCGCGCTTTCTCACCACGCAGCGGCACTGTCAAAGTCACCTTATTCTTGCGCTTTCCCTTCAACCACTCCGACAGTGCTGATTCATCTTCCACAGCCGCCGGCATAATGATTTCCGCCGGAATAAAATCTGTCTCCAGGTAAAACTGACGAATGAAATCGGAAACGGTCCGTTCCATATCACCGTCAGCCACGCCGGTAAGAAAGACTTTTTCCCGGCCGGTAACTTTGCCTGCCCGCAACCGCATGACAACAGCACAGGCATCGTTTTCTTCCTCCGCAATGGCGAGGATATCCCTGTCATCAAATGTTGCCGACACTTTACGCTGGCGTTTGGAAAACCTTTCCACCGCCTCGATCTGATCCCGATAACCGGCAGCTTCCTCGTACTGCGTATGACGCGACGCCTCAGCCATTTTATCTTTTAGACTGGCGACTATTCTGTCCGTCCTGCAGTGGAGAAAACGGACGACCTCCCTGATCATGGCACTATAGTCCTGTTCTGAGACGAGACCTTCACACGGTCCGTCGCACTTCCTGATATGATAATCGAGACAGACTGACACTTTCTTGAGAGCGATTATATCATCGTTAATGGCATAATTGCAACTTCGTATGGGGAATACCTTATGAATCACTTTAAGTGTATGACGCAACGTCTTGACATCCGTGTACGGTCCGAAATACTTAGACCCATCTCTCACAATCTTTCGCGTGAGAAGCACCTGCGGATACGGCTCATTTGTGATCTGAACGTAGGGAAACGACTTGTCGTCCTTCAGGTTGACATTATACTTGGGGGTGTGCTGCTTGATGAGGTTAGCCTCAGTCAATAGCGCTTCCACCTCTGAGCCAGTAACAATCCATTCCACGTCGCGGATGCGGGAGACGAGTGAGATCAGCCGAGGCGCTTGCACGGGACTCTTTTGGAAGTAGCTACGGACCCGGTCCCTCAACACAACCGCCTTGCCAATATATAGTATCTTTCCCTTGCCGTCTCGGAAAAGATAGACGCCGGGCTTACGTGGGATTGATTTGACCTTCTTGCTTATGTCCATTCTGACGCGGAATTTAAGGCTGAGCGGCAAGAGAGGATAGGTGAAATGGGGAATTGAATGCGCGCGTGTCCGAACGGTTTTTCCTAGTGTGTTTCTAGCGCTTCGTGCGGTAGGCCGACAGCGGTTAGAGGGATGGAGGTTTCCCCTTGTGTTTTGCTTATCACAATGTTACACTTGCTCCGACTCACCATGATTGACATCGGCAGGACACCCGATAAACGCTTAGGTCAACACTTCACTCAGTGAAGACGTGTCGAGCTTCAGGAATGAAGAGCCTCGGATGAGCTATTGCATATCCCGCAGGGAATTCGTGAAGCTGCTTGCAGCGACCGGCATGGTGCTACCGTTCAATCCATTTGCCTACCGTCTGACGGCTGACCTCAGATACTCAGATAACTTAGGGGTACAGCTTTACACAATCCGCGACCTATTGAAGGATAATCCGGCTGCAATCCTCAATGCTGTTGCCCAAATCGGGTTTAAACATGTTGAACTGCACGATAATACAATACTGAACCAGCTCGTCCCTCTGTTACGCGAGGTCGGTCTCAAGATAACAAGTACTCACATCACGCCGGCTCTGGTGACGGGAAACTGGGAAATGCTGGAAAGGTCTGGAATTTCTCCCCAAACTAAAGACGTTGATTCGGTAATATCTGAAGTCCGCAAACATGATGTAGAGTACGTTGTATTCTCTTGGATTCATCCCGATGAACGGGGTGGTCTAGACTCTTACCTCAAGCTTGCCGAGCAGCTCAATGTTGCGGGTGAAAAGTGTAATGCATCAGAAATCAAGCTGTGTTATCATACCCACTCTTTCGAATTCGAACCGATGGACAATTCAACGCCGTTCCGTATCCTTGAATCGGAGACCGATCCTGACCTGGTATACTTTGAATTCGATTCCTTCTGGATTAGCATCGCCGGTCTCGACCCAGTTGAATTCCTCCAGAAACACGGAAGTCGATGTCAACTAATGCATCTAAAGGATCTGAAGAGAGGAATTCCAGTTGCATACGACTCGCCCGAAACAAATGATGCTTTCGAGGAAGTTGGGGACGGCGTAGTCAATTTCCCTGAGCTATTGAAGACAGCAAAAGGATTTGACATCAGCTACTGTTATGTTGAACAGGATCACACGCCTCATAGCCCCATAGTCAGTCTGCGACAGAGCTTCCAATACCTTCACAATCTTAATCTGTAGCATCCTATGAGAGGAAGGAGCTGAAAGTATGGACAGAAGAGAAGCGCTAAAAGGAGTTGCCCTTCTAACAGGTGGCGCACTTTCACCCTCAATAGTTTCAGCAGTACTGTCAGGAGTCACAATTAGTGGCGGTGGCAAAAAATGGATACCAAAGATAGTCAATGCTGAACAGAATGATCTCATTACGGTTATTGCTGAAATGATTATTCCAGAGACCGATACCCCCGGTGCGAAAGCGACCAAAGTTAATGAATTTATTGATTTGATGCTGGCTGACTGGTTTACCACTGTCGAGCGAAATCATTTCATGGAAGGCCTTGCAGATGCAGACAGGCGAGCAAGAGGCCGTTACTCAAATGAATTCGTGAGGTGCACTGTTGACGGCCGGAAAACCATCCTTAATAAACTGGAAACCGAGGCCCTTTCCCGGGAAAACGAGAATGGTGCATTAAAACCGTTCTTCAATCAGATGAAGGAATTAACGCTTATCGGTTATTTCACTTCAGAGATCGGCGCAATTCAGGAGCTGAAATACTTCGCGGCGTCTGACAACTACGACGGCTGCATCCCATACGATGAAATCGGTCGCGCATGGTCAGATTAGGGAGGACGCGGTGAAGGAGCAATCAGTCTAATGTCTTCCAGCAATGAATACGACGCCATCGTTGTCGGCTCCGGCATCACTGGCGGATGGGCCGCAAAAGAACTCTCTGAAAAGGGTCTGATGGTTCTCTTACTTGAACGGGGCGGCAATGTAAGACATGGAGTAGATTACAAGAGTGAGCACAAACCTCCTTGGGAATTTACCTACAGGGATCAGGGAGACAGAAAGCTTTTTGATGATGAGTATAAGATCCAAAAGCAATGTTATGCTTTTGGAGAGGCCACCAAAAACTTTTTTGTCAATGACAAAAAACACCCCTACACGCATGATACTGATAAACCGTATTCTTGGATTCGTGGTTATCAGCTAGGTGGAC
>JASLRT010000049.1 GCA_030743815.1 Candidatus Neomarinimicrobiota bacterium
GGCGAAAGCTTCTCAAAGAGGGGTGGGGTGGAATCTTCGAAGGAACAGCGAATAGAGAAGAAAACTATCCAGACTAGAATGGGGAGTTGTCCCAGCCGGCCAAAGAGGACATTCATGATTGGTCTAATTACCGGCGTGGAAATTAAAGAGGAAGCGCTTGAACGCTTCGGCAGTGACCTGTCTACTGTTGTATCTCTTGAGGTACGATTGGCTCTCTTCATCGTCGGGATACGCCTCATCCGTCCCATATGGATAGGAAGACATGCCGTGAAAGGGCAGCAGTTCCACCGTCTGTCCCTGGGCGGTATTGAGGTCTCCGTCCTTCAGCCAGCCGTTGTTGTAGAAGAGAAAATCCCTGCTCCACCCGGAAGGTAATTCGGGAGAGTCTTCTGCGTCGAATTCGAGGGTTACTTCATCGCCGGCATTCATGACGACATACTTGCTGTCTGACTCTAACAGCAGGGGAAGTACATCGCCGTACCGTGTGTAAAAACCGGTCAGATCGCGCCACTTGGCCTCTGTGGAAACAGTCTGATAATCCGGGATGCTGGGACTGTAAGGCGTCTCCCAGGTCAGTTCTGAGAATCCCCGGTAGTGCAGATCGGCCGCCACAGGATCAAGGCGTACCTTGCGCAGCGAACCGCTGGAGACGTCGGTGGAATAAAAGATATGATCCCAGTAGATTTGCATATTCGTCCGGATGCGGATGCGGTAGTCGTGGGTAAGAAACTTGTTGGTCAACTCCACCACCAACGTTTTGTTCTTTCCTTTGGGAAAGCTGAGGTTCTCAATCACCGTTTTCCAGTTTCCTTCGTCATCAATCACCTGCAGAAGAGGAAAAACGGAGCCGGCCGCCGCTGATTGAGCCATGTTCATATTGATACTGGCATCGGTGGGGAAGAGCCATCCATACAGAAAGAGAAAGACGCTGTCGGCGCCGGACAAATCTCCTAGATCGAGAATAAGGTCGTGATGTTCCATTACCCCCTGATACATGGCGGGAGTCAAATTGGAGACGTAATCTCCATCGGCGTGTGCGATCTTCTCTAAGACGTCATTTCCACGATCATCCCGGGCTGAGACCGGCTGGCGCTTATCTGTGACAGCGTAGATGCGGAACGGTGGAAAGGGCGGCGGTGTAAAGGTCTCGTCCACGAAGATGTCAACACTGTCCGGATGGTCAACCACAATCAGACGAACCTGGTCGAGGTACGGAGTCTCCCACAGTTCTGTGGTGAACTGCAGTGAATATTTTCCACCTTTCGGCTTCAGCCTGCCAGAGGGAAGTTTGAAGTGCTCACTGGCAGAATTAGGGAAAGCGTACAACGGCTCTCCAACCATGATTCCTAAAGGCATGCCGAGGGCGCTGGCCCACAGGGCATCAGTGGCGAACTCGTATTCAATTCCGTTCCAGACATAGAGCCACGGACACGATCCTTTCAGGATCTGCGTCTCCACAACGGTCTGATTCCTTTCAGGATTGAAACGGTTCTGAGGTACACCGTTACTCCAGACAACCCGAACCACGTCCGCACCGTCCCGGTTGCCGAGACCGAAATGTGCCACAGGATCGCTCATCACTTTCATCTGATACAGATCGCCCGCCTTCACTTCTACTTTGGCGCCGATGCCGAAATAGTTATTCTTCGTACTGCCTGTACGAAGCCCTGCCAGCCGCACCACTAGGAAATTGTTTACATTACCGCCATCGTTGCGAAGCAAATGAACGCCGCCGTAAATATCTGCCACAAAAATGTCAAGATCACCATCATTGTCGTAGTCAGACACTTCCGCCTGACTGGCAGGGCCCAGGTGATCGGGTAGCAATGAAGACGCTTCCAGATACGTTCCGTCACCACGATTGTAAAACAGTTTAAGCCCACCTCTCTCCGTATTCTCATCCGAAGGGCTTCCCGCCGCCAGGAGGTCAAGGAAGCCATCGTTGTCGGCGTCGAAGAAAACGGCATCTAGGCCGGCAAAACCTTTTATACTCTCAAAAGCGTTGTGCGAGCGGTCGTCCTGTTCAAATGTGCCGTCTCCCTGGTTGCGTAATAGCAGGTGCCGCTCTCCGGCCAGGTCAGTGACAAACAAGTCAAGGTATCCGTCGTTGTCATAGTCCCCCGCCGCTACGGCGCCTGAGCCGCCGTCTGTTGTCAGTCCCGCATGGGTGGTAATGTCGCGGAAATAGCTCTGGCGCAAGTTATCGAAGTAGCGGTTACTGCCGTCCTCATTCACAACAAGGAGGTCGATATCCCCATCATCATCAAAATCCCCAAAAGCGGCATCCCTGCTGATGAGTGCCTCGCCGTCGATGCCCGCCTCATCCGCGATTTCGGCGAATGTCCCATCTAAATTGTTTCGGTACAGCCGGTTCTGTGAAGTAGTGCCGAGAAAGAGATCGAGATCTCCCTCAAGATCGAGATCGGCGAACAGAGCCGTCCGCCCTTCAGAAGTAGTCTCAATTCCAGCAGAGGCAGTTACATCCTGAAAAGTGCTTTCTCCGGAATTGTGGTAGAGCTTGTTAGCCTTGCTGTTGACTACAAACATATCGAGGTAGCCGTCGTTATCGTAATCAGCGAAGAGCGCGGACAGATTTCTGCCCGGATGGGAGATACCCGCCTCAGCAGCAATGTCTGAAAAGGCACCGTTATCATTGGTGAACAGGTAGTGCCGGCTGACTTTCTCTCCGGACAACCAGCGGGAGACAAAGAGATCCTGATCCCCATCGCCGTCGTGGTCGCCCTCGGCCAGGATAGTGAGCGGATTGTCACCGCTGGGAGCCGCGTCAACGTCGACTGAAACAATGTTTAATCCACTTGCGTCTGTCACATCATTGAAGGTAAGAGTTTCCGGAATCCCGGTTTGTCTGTGTCTCGGCAACGATGCAAGCTGGCTGAAACGATAAATAGGTGCGCCGGCAATGGGGCCGCCTGTTCCCCGCAGTTCGGTGAGAGACGCCTGGTAGAAGGACGTGGGCTTCATCAGATTGTGAAACATGAGGGCGGGAGTGAAGGCCTGTTTTGCATCGCCATTACGCATCAGTTCAAGAGCTTTGCGAAATATCTCTACAGACCCTTGCGGCAGCTCCGGAAGTGTCTGACGAATCGTCTCCATCTGCTGTATCGCATCGCCCGGCCTATCGCCCCGCAGCAGCAATTCGATCAGTCTCAGGCGCGCCGCCACGTTGGCAGGAATAGCGTTTACCACTTGCGCCAGACAGGCTGTTGCTCTCTCTTGAGCTTTTGGGTCCGGCATCTTGGTGTAGTACAGAGCCAACTGATACAGTGTTCGTACATGATCGGGATGTTTCTTGAGAACAGTTTCAAGGGTACTGACGGCTCGAGATTCTCTTTGGGTCAGCTCGTACACCTTAGTCAGCAGAAGACTGATATCAGGGTCCTCCGGCTTCAGACGCAGTGCAGACAGCAACCACTTTTCTGACTGCTCAAGTTCTCCAGCCATGCGCAGATAGGCAAGGCCGAGGTTGGCGTAACCGAGAGGTTCCTCTGGTGCGATCTCCACAAGCTTTTGAAATTCATCCGCCGCATCCCGGTGTTGACCTTCCTCGAGATAGGCCAGCCCAAGATTGCGGTGTGAAATCATCTGTCGAGCAGTTTCCGAATTAACGCCACCATTTTTTGCGCAGCCTCCTAAAAAGAGAAAAGTTCCTAGAGACAGTGCGAGCAATTTTTGTCTGCCGTGCCCGCGACTGTTACTCATAATGCAGCCCGAAGCCGAATGGAAAAAGTGGCTTCTTAGAGTCATAAGGAACGTCCTCTAGTTGATTCTCTACGGCACTCAAGGAAGAGGGCAGCTCAAACGGTAGTTTGCCTTGCGGTGCTGATCTGCCGAATATTATATCCATGAACACATCGTCTTCCATTTCAAAGTCAATAGCCAGCGCACTGCTTGCTTCTAAGATCTCTGGGATGAGGGCCGGCCTCTCCAGCGTGATACCGATGATTGTAGGTTTTATCCGCGCCAACTCGAGGATTGGCTGAATTTCCTCTTCAGTAAAGTAGAGCCTGCCCTGGTGAAAAAACTGTTCCAGAAAATATTCATTTCTCTCTTCGTACGGTGTCTTGAGCCTCACAAGAATGTAATCGGCGCTTTCGGCAGTCTGTACTATTTCTGCGTACCCAGCCGCCACTTCTTGGTTGATGTGTTGAACGTACAATTTAATACCATCTTTGAGAGGCAAGACATTATTATCATTCTTCAGCAGCACGGCGGACCTGCTCTGTGCCTCTTTTCCTCTGCGTACAGATTCGGCTTGTGGCACAATCTGTGAAGCCGTCGCCTCATCAACATATGGGTTGTCAAAAAGTCCAAGCTGGAATTTGTCCTCAAGTAATCTTCTAACGGACATATCTATTCTGTCTTCAGTGATCTGGCCGCTCTCCACCAGCTCTACAATCCAGTCTGGTGACGCTTCACCGCCAAACTGATCGCAACCTGCATCCAGCACCTTTTTCACTCGCTCAAGTTCTGTCAGGTGCTCTACTCCCCAACTTCTCCCGTGACCGAAAGAACCGTCGGAAATAATGTTCCAATCGGTACAGACAACACCGTCGAATTGATACCGTTGCCGCAGCAAGCCTGTAATGATATCTCGATTGAAGGCGAAGCCGACATCTTCCGATGTCTGTCCCACAGGGATACCGTAGTATGGCATAATCTGTGCCGTTCCTGCGGCAAAGGCGCCTTCAAAAGGGATGAGGTGATAGTCAAAGTTCCCGCCTGGATAAACTTGTTCTTTACCATAGAGGAAGTGTGCATCTTCGCCATCTTTCTGCGGGCCGCCGCCGGCAAAGTGTTTTGTCATGCATGCAACACTGTGACGGCCCAGCGAATCGCCCTGAAAGCCGAGAATATACGCTTTTGTCATGGCGGCTGACAGAGCAGCATCTTCGCCAAACGTACCGTTGATCCTGCCCCAGCGCGGTTCTGTGGCAAGATCGGCCATGGGGTGCAGCGCTAGTCGAATGCCGACAGAAAGATACTCCTGTCTAGCGATATCGGCGAATTCCCTGACAAGAGCTGTATCTCTTGTAGCCGCCAGTCCCAGCGGTGTGGGCCAGCGAGAAAACGATACTGTAGCTACGTTGGCGCCGGGATTGTCCGTGGCGGCGTGCCGGGGATCGGATGCCAGGGTTACCGGAATGCCGAGGCGTGCTCTCTCAGCTAGCTTCTGAATGTTGTTGTTCCAGCGCGCCATCACGTCCACGGGAAGATCCTGCATGGTGTTGAAATGAGTCATCTTCAATTGTGTCACCATCTCTGAGTTTATCTTAAACATGAAAGAGAGTGGATTTGACAGTACTGGCCGCTCCATCAGGGAACCGTCACCGTTCATGAAAATCATGGTAATGAACATCAACCCGGCTTTCTCTTCCAGCGTCATCTGAGATAGCAGGTCTTCAACACGCTTGTCTATGGGCTGACGGCTGTCCTCGTAATGATCCAGCTTGCCGTTCTTGTTAAGGTCCCTGAAAGTAAGCCCTCTTTCGGTAAGTGCGGGCGCTTCAGGGCCCAGCTCGGCCATGTTTCCGGCTGAATTGATGGCGTAGAATGAATAAAAAAGTACAACGCCGAGAAGTATTATGACGGCTACCCCCAGAAGAATATAGAGTGCGACTCTAACAATCCTGTTCATGAGATTCTTTCCTTTCACCTTGGGTCATCGTCTTTCATTCCAAAATCAACTTGATGATAAAATATCATTCCTGCCAACGGTAGGTCCCCATGCATTTTGCCGCTAAACTAGCGCTGAACATTTTTTCATTATATTTTACTGTGAAAGTGCGGGACTTTTTTGTCTGGTTTACACCAACAAGCACAATTGAATTATCCAGATTTTTAAACGCAACAAAAGTCACATTAGCATCCGAGCCCTTATCACAATTAATTCGAATAGCACCTGGCCGTATGAATTTTGAAAATTGTGAGATCAAATAGTATTCAGGTGTAACATACCATTCTGGAGAGAAACTGTTTTTTTCTATCAGGAGAGTTGGCGAAAGCTCCCCGAGGCGATTGTAGGGCCCTTGGTTATGTTCATCCAGCTTTTTGGTGGTCATGGTGACCCAGTACATATAGGATCGCGACCAGTTTTGAAAATATTGTTGAATATTTCGCATGCCCGCCACACCCCATTCTGAATGTTCGGTGAGCTGAATATCAGTGTGGGGATGTTTCTGATGTAATTTGCTCATATTCGATGCCGGAAAAGGCGTATAATTATGAAATGCTGTGGCATCCACATAATGTTTTTTACCCATTTTTTCCAAGGCTGTTAAAATATAATCTGCATTCACCCAATCTTCAAAATTATGGTCATTAATCCAGATTTTTGTCTGTAATTCATCTTTATCTGACAAGTTGGAATGGAAATTTTCATAAGCCGCAACAACAGCAGCCATTTCCTGTTCGGGCGTGAGCATCATACCAGGATAGTCTTTGGGTAAATAATTAGGCTCATTTTGAATTGTAATGGCATAAATAGGGATACCTTCTGCTGCGTAGGCTTCAATGAACTTCCGGAAATAACCAGCCAAATGTTTTTCATAGCCGGATTTTAAGGTACCACCGATAAGAGTACCGGATGTCTTCATCCAGCCGGGCGGGCTCCAGCAGGCAGCAGTAAATTTGATCTCCTGGGGAGGATCTAAATTGGCAGCTACATCCGCAGTCAGTTTCAGCATGTCTACAATACCAAGATCAATATCCGGCTGTATGGAGAATTCAGCCTCCGAGTTATCCTGGTAGCTGTAAAATCCTTTAGGATGTGTAGAAACAGTGCGCCCGTCTGAGAAATCAGAGGTCCCGATTGTGATCCTGAACAAATTAAATCCCATGCCATGGTCTGGATCGATCAGTAGTTTCAAAATTTCCCGTATTTCTTCTTCACTTCTGTTTTTCTTGATTGCATACAGGGTGGTCGCTTCCAGAGATGTACCAATACCCAGCACGGTTTGATATGTTTTATCAGGATTCACCCGAATAACGGGACCAGATGGTTTCACAGCTTTTTTCCATTTTAACTCAGCTTGGCGGTCCAATTTATATCGGATCTCTGATGGATCTGGAGGATTGGTATACCAGACCGGCGAATGCGAGTCCGGTAGCAGTTCGGAACTCCACCATACTTCAATATTTCCATCAAACTGTTTTTTTGAGATTTTATTATCTGCCAACTGCCGGGCGGATAATGCATAAACTTTTAGATCACCAAGTGCCCCTAAAGAAATCAATAAGGTGGACAGTAAAACTCTAGTATTTAACCCTGTGCGCATCATTTTCCCATTCTAACAATATAAACGAACCGGATGATTATTTGCTGTGGATAAATTCTGTTTAATCAATTTCTGTATATCTCTATCAGAACCTCAAGTCAGCCAAAGTATCATCGATCCATCCCTCAGATATTTCTGAATCATCTATCATTGTGAACCATAAATGTGCCTTGCCCTGAACAAAAGATTTCAGGTTTTTTAAGGAATCAACCAAATCTTGGCGCTTGATACCCATTGTCACTGGATGATAATCCAATTTGACCTCATCCATAATTGCAGTGATTCCTTCAGCCTTATTATTCTGCAATCGACTCATCAGATATATTCCCAATCCCACAATATGCCCGTGAATGAACGATCGTTTTAACCGTTCTTCCAACTCATAAAAAAGAAAATGCTCCGAACCTTCTTCCACACGATAGTGGTCTGCAGGAATACAGACCGCATTCAATTTCATATAACCCTGAACGATGGCGAGCAACCCCTTATCAGTAATATCTCTTATCTCAGGAATTACCGCATATAGTTCTTCAAGTATTCCTCTGGCTTCCTTGACTGCTGCCGTAGAAAAAGGATATTCAGACTGACCTTTACTCTGGGCATATTCCCAATCAAAAGTAGCAGTGTGCATGGAAAGTAGATCCCCAATGCCTGCAATATTCAAGGTCGGCGGAGCAGTGCGGATAATATCATAGTCTATGATCAGAGGATCCGGACTGGCTGTTCCAACATACTTAACCTCATGATTGATCCTGATTCCAGTGGCAGGTGTCACAAATGCATTCACACTGATTACAGTTGGAATGGTCACCAGCTTGAGATTTCGTTTCCATGAAAAGTATTTGGCAGCATCCACAGCCAAACCGCCACCGATACCAATTATGGTATCACATTCCGGAAGATTCAATAACTGTTGATCCAAGACTACTTGATCCACCGAGTTTACAAACACCACTTCCTCTGGGATTCTGCCCAGCAAGTCTCTTGTGATATTCCAGGGGATATCCATTGTTACAACAACAAATTTGCCAATTTCCCTGCCAATCCCCTTGACGCTACCAGAGCCAAACCGGTATGATAATACATTTGTCTGGCCTGATATTTCTTTCATTTATTACAACTCTTATTTTATAATTATTCCCAAGTTGAAAGTAGTGATCGAATCAGTCATCTTCGAGAATATTACACCCAATAAATAAACACATCATCTTATATTACGTTTCTTTTTATCATTATATCTATAAGAGATCTCTATACCAATAATTCGAAAGGCAGCGGATAGATAAGCACTGAATGGGTATAATGTATTTGATACCTCTTCTGGACTTCATAGTTTATCGTTTCATGAATATTTCTTTGAAAAAAACCACCCTGAGTCATCGTTGTCCGCCAGTAATTGCGCCGGTGTTTGTCTGGTGCTCAATCTTGTGACTAATCTGTTCAAGAAATGCATCCAATTGTCTGTAGCGGCTGTTTATTTCTAGGGGAAGTTCGGCCATCGTCAGTTCAGACAGATTGCTGAAGTAAGTTTCGAAGAGACCCCCCTCTTTTGGGTCTATTGTGCTGCCCGCCGGACGGCCTGATTTAGTGTCCCCTTCTCCAGAAAAACGTTGAACAGGTGCCGTAGGTCGCGAATATTCCGCTGCTTTAGTTAGAGAAGTTAACGCTTTTTGAAGATTTCCCCTCTTCCAGTCGATATAGCCTGTTAGAAAGTGCGCCTCTACGCTTCTAGTGTTCGATCCGATGACGGCATTGAAGAGGCGTTGAGATTCTGAAAAGTTTCCTCGGATAAGTGCGATTTGCCCGAGGCGAAGCACGGGAGCAGTCACTTCTTTGTTAATGGCAAAGGCCCGTTGGAACTCAGCTTCGGCCGCATCAAGGTTGAACATATTTCCGTTTTCGATCATTAGATAAATGGTTCCCAGCTGAGAATGAGCGCGGGCACTGTTTGGGTTGACTTCTGCCAAGCGCCTCCAGATCTGTTCAGCTGCTTCAAGCTCTCCCAAGTCGAAGTACATATTGCCCAGATAGTAGAGGGCGTCCTCGTGACTGTTGTTGAGGCTGATCGCCTTACGGTATTCGGCGACAGCCTTTCGCGGATTGCCGGCAATACGAAATCTTGTGGCCCGTCGGTAGACTTCCCAAAACTGTTGAATCTTTTCTTTCTCAGGAAACGTTGAGATCCTGTCGTCATCTTTAGAGACTGCGTCACCTGAAGAGCGCTTCCATACAGAGACAACAGCAAACAGGGCAAGGAGTGCAATCAGTATGGTGACAAAAGTTCTACGCACTTTTTATCCCCGCGGGCGGGGAGGTTAGGCCTAAAGAGGGTTCTCCCCCTCCACAATGTGGAGTGTCTGGCCGGATGCTACATGGCGCAACACTTCTGTTAGCCCGCTGGGCCAGATGATTTCGATGGTATCAGCCTTTGACGCATTTCCGAGGCCGAAATGCTCAACTAGACTGTTTTGGGATAGATAGGAACTTTGCGCCCCCACCTGACGTGACTGTACTCGGTCTCGCGCCGCCAGACGCAGCCTGGCCCCAATAGCCTGCCGGTTACTCTGCGTCCCTTCCAGCCGGAGCTGCAGCCATCGGTTCCGGTTGCCGCCATCGTTTCTCAGCAGCAGTCCAGGACCATCGTTGTTAACGACGAAGATGTCAACGTCACCATCATTGTCGTAATCTGCGAAGGCAGCGCCCCTGCCAACGTGTTCCGATTGGAGGACTTCCCCGCTGACGGTGGAAACATCATAAAACCCTTCTTCAGTTCCCCGGTTCCAGAAAAGCTGATCGGGCATTGGAATCAGTAGCCACGACTTCTCCCTCCGCTGAATAGTGCTACCGTTCGCCACGTACAGATCGAGCCAGCCGTCGTTGTCGTAATCAAAGAAGGAGGTACCGAATCCAATAAAATCGAGGGCGATTTGCCCCAATCCATGGCGATCCGCCTCGTCCATGAATTTGGTCGTATTTGAGGTGATGTCTAAGCGTGTGAGTTGAGACAGCATTCCGCTGTAAAGCGCATTTTCCTGTGCGAGCCAGTGTGTGATATACATGTCCATGTCTGCATCGCCGTCCCAGTCTCCAACAGCAATTCCCATAGCTCCGCGATAATCAGCCACATGTGCTACATGGCTGATTTCTTCGAATGTTTCATTACCCAGATTTCTGAAAAGTACGTTATCGGAGACGTCGTTCGCCACGTACAGGTCTGGCCAGCCGTCTTCGTCGAAATCGCACCAGGCGGCAGAGAGACTACGTCCACGAAGGTCCTCGACGCCGGCCTTTGAGGATATTTCGCTGAAGCTCCCGTCACCGTTATTGCGATAGAGCAGATTGCGGTCCGGACGGAAGGATGAAGGGTTAATACTGACGGGAACTTCCACATCGTACTGTAGTGTCGTTTTTTTGTTTTCACTGGAGGCATACTGTACATAACCACAGACGTAGAGGTCGATAAAACCGTCACGGTTGAAATCACTCCAGGATGCCCCTGTCCAGAAACCGGGTCGTCCGCCAAGTCCCGTTTCTGTTGTCTTATCGCTGAATGTACCATCGCCATTATTGTGATAGAAAACGTTCTTGCCGTAGCACGATATGAAAAGGTCCAGCCAACCGTCGTTGTCATAATCCCCCCATGTGGGAGCCATTGCACAGGCCCGGAGATCGACACCGGCTTCCGAGCTTACTTCTTCAAAGGTACCGTCCCCGTTGTTACGGTAGAGCGCGCAGTGAGCCGCAGAGGCGGCGACCTCTTCTTCGGTGAGAGTAAGAGGGCCTGCTTCGTTGGCTACAAACAGATCGAGCCAGCCGTCGTTGTCGTAATCTCCCCAGGCGGCACCGGAACCCATGTCCTCAGGAAGCTGTGATGATCGTCTGCCGGAGAAATGCCTGAAGGAGATACCTGCATCGTGAGTGGCGTCCACAAAGGTAATCTTTGGGTAATTGTCTGGAATTGTCCGTTCCAGCTCAGCCGTCAAACCCTCAATTTTTTCGCCCGGGATGTAGGGTCTGTCCGGTTTAGAAATAAGCCAGATTATAGCAGTAACAGCTACAATAAAAGAGGAAACACCAAGGGTGGTTGTAATAAGGCGGCGTCTTCGCCGGGAGGATTTTGCGGCCACGTATTCAGAGACTTCTGTCGGGCACAACCTCAATCATTCTCTGATCTTCAGAAATGAGCGTAACTGGAGCAGTTACACCGGAGTCCTCACCAAGGAGAAAATTGAGCAAGAATTGATCTATCTTCCTGTAGAGCAGTTTTGCCGATACGTGCAGTTCAGTCACCTCGTCATTTGATACTTTGAACCGGAATTCATCTTTCTTGGATAAATCTTCCTTGCCACTGGCAGCTGAGCCGGGACACGGAAAGGTGAATTCGGCCTGATCGGAAAAACCGGGGAACAAAACGCGGCGGTAGCGGACGCCCACCATTTCCCACAGATTATGTCGATCAATGAGGTTGCCGTACTGATCGATGGCCTCGGCTTTGAAAATGAACGATCCCGGCTCAATAAAGTGCTTCTCATCTCTGTGCCCGGAGCTGAAAATCTCATTCCCATTCTGGTCTTTCACCACCAGTTCAACCCACGCCTGAATAATATCCATGGGACCGGTGGGGAAGTCGTGACCGACCTTGTTGTTGGTGATCACTGTCTTAATCGCCACCTCCTGACCGGGTGTCACCTGTTCAGGCACAATCAGCTCCAGCGGAACAGCCGGACCGGGACGCCACTTGTCCTCGATTTCAGGGATCTCGTATTTGCCCTGAAGCCATTTTTCCGTGAGGGCGATATGTTCACTAGCGCCGGGGAGGTCGAGGATTGCAGGTACAAACTGGTTAGCGGCGAGAAACCGGTGATTGCGGTGTTTGCCATCGCTATCGTTTCGATTATAATCGAGTTCATCGCCACTGGCGGGATCTTGTGAATCTGTGAGTGGCATGTGGCACTCACGACATTCAATGGTTTTACTCGGATCGCCCGGGTGGTTCCAGCGGCTCTTGCGCCAGTTGTCGTACTGATTCTGGAGCTGAACCCACCCAACCTGATTAATCTCCTCATCGATGAACTGTTTATGACACGCGGCGCAAAACTCGGGGCTCTTGAACAGCCGGTGCTGCAGGCTTTCCACGTGATACCTTGGATAGGCGCGAATTAGGAAATCCCGCAGGAAACGGGCCGCTTCCCCTTCATGCAGTTCGAACATGTAGCGCTCGGGCTGGGTGATTACATAGTTGGCATTCCCTTTGAGATCGGTCTCCTTTATCCTATGACAGACGATGCAGGAGACACCTTCCTGGTAACCGACGAGATTAGTCAAATCTTCTCTGAAAATATTTTTTGTTCCTGAGAAGAGCGAAATTGGATCGTGACAGCCGCCGCAATAGCGGGTTGATTCAGGTCCGTTCTGTTCACCCATCACCTTCTGTACCGCCCGGAAGGCAGGGTCCATGGCTGCATAGCGGTGAGCGCTCACTTGCCACTCGTTGAAAATTTCTTCGTGACAGCCGGAGCTTCCGCACGTTTGAGATCCTCCCAGAGAACGGGAGTCAAAGGCGCCGCCGGTATTCGTCTGCGCCAGACTGGGGGCAAAGGGACGGTCCTCTCCGTAGAGATAGCTGTAGTCGTCGGGGAATTCGTCCACCAACTCCACCGGTTCGTAAGCATAAACGAGAATGGCCGAAACGGCGAAAAGAGTCCCTGTCATCAGCAGTGAATTCAGGCCGTACTGTTTCTGTGCTGTCAGGAGCGGCTGTAAACGATCTCGCTGGCGTTCTTTCAAGTCGCGTACCACAATCACAATAAAGTGAGGGAGAAGAGAGGCTATCAGGGCAAAAGTGGAAATAATGTGTACGAGGTCCCATCCGCGACCAATCTTGGTCTGGAAGAGAGCCTGATATGTGAGAACAAGTCCTGTGATAGCAGCCACCGCGGTGATGACTAGAGAGAGATAGCCGGTGAGCTTGATGTTATGCATTTTCATGGAGCGGTAGACGAGCCAGTGTCGGATCTGATACCACGTAAAGGGGACGATGAACACAAGACCAATAACAGTGTGTAGTAAAACTATAACTTGATTCGGTATACTAAAAGGGAGCAGGTAAATGGAAAGGCCTGTGACTGTTTCGAAGAACAGCAGCCCCGAAACAGTCAACAGCAATTTGTGCCGCCACTCCGCCACTCTTTCCAGTTGATTTGATTGATTTTTCATTGTTTTACCTCTCAGCCTTGAAACATTAGATAAGATAAAGGCATCTAAAATTCAGCTACTAAAATGTACGTGGTAGTACAAGAAACTGCAACAAAAATTGCTGTTTTGGTCATGTTTATTCTGAGGAGAAAACGGCCGGATTTCAGTTAAACCACCACCTCATTTTGGTGCCTGCCTATATACCTGGATCGGGGCGTCATTTTTGGCTATAAGGATTACCTCTCGTCCGTCCTGATAAGTAAGTGTAGCTATATCTCGAACCTGGCCGGAAATAAGGAGACCGCTTTCCCCAGGAAGTAAAGCCTTAAAAGTAGTGTTATCACCGCCAAGTAGAAGTGTTCCGTAACTGGCGTCGTATCGTCCCAGCTGGGGAGGAACCCCATGGAAGTTTCCCGCTAGAAGTAGATCCTTGGAGCCATCGCCGTCAAAATCTCTAGCTATGATTGCATAGATAGGTGAGAACTGTGTTTCAACAGGGAGAAGATGTTGCTGGAAAGTCCCGTCGCCGTTACCGTAAAACAGCGTCGTAGCAAATGTATAGGCCTTCCGGACTGTCGCACGGTTCAACTGTTCTTCGCTGAAAACGTCTGTTATCTCCTTTCCCCCGTAGTCAGCGTGCGTAGGGAACTTCTCCTTTAGGTACGGTAGCTGATTCACCAGGTCGGGCCTTAAGAGCATGGGATAACTCTTGCCAGACTTGTAGGTGCACAAGATCTGTTCTATCAAGCCGTTGTTGTCGAAGTCTGATATATAAACAGCCGCCGGTTCTAATAGTGATGCTTTAATCTTGGAATTATTTCCCAGATTGCCTGCCACCAGATCAATAATCCCATCGCCATTGAGGTCATCAGTGACAATACAGTTCCACCAGCCGCTCGTCTTCTCCAGTCCTGTATTACTGGTGATCTCAATCAGAGCGCGGCCGGTATTCTCATACAGTGTCACCGGCATCCATTCACCGACCACTACCAAGTCGAGGTCCCCATCGTTATCGTAGTCGATCCACGCTGCATCCGTTACCATGCCCACCTTGTCCAGTCCGTGGGCATAAGCCTCCGTCACCACTGAGAACAGCCCTTGCCCGTCATTCTCTAATAGATAGCTCGTAGGCGTTAGACCATACTTCCACGGGACGCTACGGCTGCCAATGAACAGATCTGTATCGCCATCGCTGTCGAAATCACCGGAGGCGACGCAAGAACCACTGGCATAAAATTTCGGCAGCCTATTGTTAGAAAGAGAAAATTCACCGGAACCGTCATTAATATAGAAACGATCCAACAGGGCAGGTGCTTGCCTGGAATATTCATTTCCCCCACTGACAACATAAAGATCCTGATCGCCATCACCATCGGCATCAAAGAAGGCCGCGTCCACATCTTCAGAGATATTGCTCTTGCGGAGGAGTCCTTCATTCGTGCTCTCAAAGGTCCCCGATGCCGTTTGAACCAGTATTCTTCCGGCAGTCCCCTTGGCGCCGCCCAGATAGAGATCATCCCGCCCGTCGCCGTTTATGTCTCCTTTGGCGATCTTAGGTCCCTCAGTAGATAGCAAGTGCGGAATGAGCGGCTCTCTCTGAAAATCAATGAAGTGATTCTCCACGTGCCGGA
>JASLRT010000050.1 GCA_030743815.1 Candidatus Neomarinimicrobiota bacterium
ACTGGGCTCGAAGCCAGGCTATTGTCTGCCTGTCACCAATCCATCCACGACACTGGGATCGGCGAGCGTCGATATATCGCCCATGTTTTCAACATCACCTTCGGCAATTTTCCGCAGCACACGCCGCATGATTTTGCCGGAGCGGGTCTTCGGCAGCGCCGGCGTGAACTGGATCTTGTCAGGCTTGGCGTGCGGACCGATCTCGGTAGTAACAGTTTTCAAAATGCTGTGATGAATGCCGTCGTTTTCGTCTTCCTCAACGCCTGTCATGAGCGTCACAAAGGCGTAGATACCCTGCCCTTTGATCTCGTGGGGAAACCCGACAACAGCAGCCTCTGCCACCCCGTCAGCCTTACCAATGGCGCCTTCCACTTCCGCCGTTCCGATCCGGTGTCCTGACACATTCATGACATCGTCAATCCTTCCTGTTATCCAGTAATAACCGTCTTCATCCCGGCGGCAACCGTCACCGGTAAGGTAATAGCCCGGGAACCTGTCAAAATAAGTCTGCCTGAACCTCTCATGATCACCGTAAACGGTTCGCATCAGGCCGGGCCAGGCTGTCTTAATGACAAGGAATCCCTGGGCGGCGCCGGAAAGTTCGTTCCCTTCTTCATCCATGAGGACAGGTTCCACACCGAAGAATGGCAAAGCTGCCGAACCGGGCTTCGTAGGAATTGCTCCCGGTAGCGGCGTAATGAGAATGCCGCCAGTCTCAGTCTGCCACCAGGTGTCAACTATGGGGCATTTCTCCTTCCCTATCTTGCGGTGATACCACATCCACTCGGGTTCTTTGATCGGTTCTCCCACAGTTCCAAGAAGTCTGAGAGAGGAAAGATCATGTTCCCCGGGCCATTTATCTCCCTCCTTCATGAGAGCCCGGATGGCGGTAGGCGCTGTATAAAAGAGGTTGACTCCGTGTTTCTCCACCACCGCCCAGAAGCGTCCCCAGTCCGGATAGTTTGGTACGCCCTCGAACATAACCGATATTGCACGATTTGCCAGCGGCCCATATATGATATATGAATGTCCTGTAATCCAGCCGATATCTGCTGTACACCAGTAGACATCATCTTCATGGTAATCAAAGACCATTTCATGTGAAAATGACGTATAGACAAGATATCCGGCCGTAGTGTGAAGTACACCTTTGGGCGTTCCCGTTGATCCCGATGTATAAAGAATAAATAAAGGATCTTCAGCGTCCATCTCTTCAGGAGGACATTCAGATTCCGCGTCTTCCATCACCTCGTGCCACCAAATGTCTCTACCATCTTTCATATGGACTTCCGTGCCGGTTCGCTGCACAACGATTATCTTTTCAATGGACGATGCTTCAGAGACAGCCTTATCCGCATTGACTTTCATCGGAATATCGGTTTTTATTCCGCGTACACCCGTATCTTGAGTAATCAGGAGTTTGCAGGCAGAATCGTTGATACGGTCTCTCAAGGAATCAGCGCTAAATGCACCAAACACAATAGAATGGACGGCGCCGATCCTCGAGCACGCCAACATGGCGATGGCAAGCTGAGGAATCATTTGCTGGTAGATACAGACTCTATCACCCTTTCTGATGTCATTTGCTTTGAGTACGTTGGCAAACTTCTGCACTTGGCCCAAGAGTTCAGCGTAGGTGAAAGATTGTGACTCGCTGGGATCATTCCCCTCCCATATTATGGCTGTCCTGTCGCCGTGACCGGCCTCCACATGTCGATCGAGACAGTTGTAGCTTACATTCAGCTTTCCGCCTCTGAACCACTCAATATCCGCATTCACGAAGTCAGAATTGACGACTTCATCCCACTTCTTGAACCAATCCAACCGCTCAGCCACTCCGGCCCAGAATTCATCCGGATTCTCCATGGATTGGGTGTACATCTCTCTGTACTGTTCAGCAGAGTTGATGCGGGCCTCTGATACAAAATCTCTGTTCGGTGCAAATGTTTTACTACTCGACATTATTACCCCCTATCCTTATTTGTCAGAAAGAATTTACAATTCGCCGATGAATACCGCCAGCACCTCAGTGGTCGTGATGACTGGTTTTCTTCGACCCGTCCGGATAAATCGCCCACTTCCAGATCGGTACTCGTTTCTTTAATTCTGAAATAAACCAGGAGAGTGCACCCAGCGCTTCTTTTCTATGGGGAGCCCGGACAGATATATGTAGAGAACATTCTCCTACAGGCACTTCACCCTCCCTGTGGCGGCAAAAGAGATCGTGAATGGGGAATTTATCCATTGTTTCTTTAGCCAAAGCTTCCAGCTCCTGATCGGCCATCCCCTCGTACTGTTCATATTCCAGAGCAACGATGGGCTTCCCGTTCTCCGTTTCCCTTACCCGACCATTGAATACAACTTCAGCTCCTTCACCGGTATGATTGTCTTCACTGGGGAACGGATCGATTTTTCCCTGAACGATTTCTGTCTTAATCATGTTGGTGTTTATCCCCCCTGGACTGGGGGGATCAATGCCACCTCATCTCCATTCTTTAACATAACAGGTTTTTTAGCATATTTCCGGTTCACTGCTACTTTGACCTCAACGCCATTAAGGTCCTCCCCTGTTATCTCACGAATTTTGTTTTCAAC
>JASLRT010000051.1 GCA_030743815.1 Candidatus Neomarinimicrobiota bacterium
GGTCAATAAGCTCTGGGGAGACGTAGGTGCCGAACGTGCTCTTCAGGAAACGCTTGTCTTTCTGCTCAACGATGAATCGATAGAGAACATTCCCAATATAAGTGGCAAAGACCCCGAAGATAGGTGCCACCACGGGTACAATGGTCGATTGTCCAAATCCCGGTACGTTTATCTTCGACCAGTTGCCCATTAACAGTTTAGCCAGCCACAGCGGATCAGCCGTAAAGGCACCGATAGCGAGACTGACGAAGACCAGAAGTTCGAGAATGATGAAAATACCGGCAAGAAGCGGATTGAGGAAAGATATTAAAGCATAAGCAATCAGAGAAAGAGCCGTTATCAGGAGAATGTGAGGCAGACGAGACTGTTCCGACCAGCCCACTTCGCCACCATAAACATTGATGAAATTCTGGTCCAACAGCGTCTGAATAGCATTGCCGTGAAATTCTACCCCCGGCATAAGATTTTGTTCACCGACAAAGTTGTAGAATGACGTCTGCTTAAAGTCGTGGAGAACCTCCACAGAAACACCGATGAGCACTATTTTGTTGTAGAAGGGTGATTCGGTGACATCTAATTCCACACCTATACCCAACTCTTCCATCAGTTCCGCTCTCATTTCAGGATCGTCAATCTCTTCCAGCCATTGGGGAATCTCACCCGGCAAGAACTGGCTCATCCAGTCCGTATCCTCATCGAAATCGTTTAGATCCACATCAGCCACATCGACCACGTTGGAAAGGGGATAACGGTTGAACGTCTTCCATGCTTCACTCTCGCCTATGTTTACACCGGACGGAGGACCGTAAACATTGACGAGAAACCGACCGTCGCCGCTGAACAGCGGTATCTGAAGCGGACCGTAGGTCAAAACTGATGCATCGTCATTGAGTAACGGCAGTGTTGTATCAGACAAATCCCAGTACTCATGTACGGCTTTGATCCCCAAGGTAGAATACCAGGTTCCCGGTTCCTGCGCCAATTGGAGAAATGTGTAATACTGCCGCGAAAAACCGTCCTTATCCGGAGCTTCGTTGACGAGACCGTAACTCGTGGCCGTTGATGTCAGGATATCGTTGGGGTACTGTATATACTGAGGTGGAATTCGAGTAGGCTCCTGCACGAGTTTCGAGGCGAGAATAACCGAGGTGCCACGGGCTTCCACTTCTTTGATCGCTTCTGCAAAGACGCTGTCACCGTGAGTCGGAACCAACTCACTGAGGCCTCTCTCCTGTAAGTCAGAACGAATTCCTTTCAGATACTCCGACTGTCTGTCCGGCGAATCAAACTGAATATCGAAGACAACTACTTTCGCTCCCGCTCTGGATAGGTTCTGTATCACCATCGCCCACACTTCACGCGGATAGGGCCATGTCCACGGGACGAGGCGGTAGCTCTCATCATCAATATCTATGATTACAACTGCAAGACTGTCTTTGGGGATTTCACTTCGCGCCGCCCAGCCGGAGAGAGGACCACGCGTGCGGAAGGCGAGATCGATTGTCTTCAGTTCAAGAGTGTCAAATGCACCAATCCGGTGCAGAAAAAAGACTAGCGCAAGCACACCAAAAGTAATCCCGATACCGACGGCTTGCTTGCGGAAGAAATCGATGATCTTCGCCATAAGAAGGTTTGGATCCTAACTCACTAAAATACATAATTCAGCGAGAATTTCACAGCCAATGTTCCCAGCTCCACTTCGTCCGCAACTTTCTTTATCTTTGTGGAGAGAGTCAGCCGCGTTGATAGAGGTTTAAAAGGTTTGAACTCAAGTCCGGCATTCATGCCGAGAAAAGTG
>JASLRT010000052.1 GCA_030743815.1 Candidatus Neomarinimicrobiota bacterium
ACCCTGCTCCCGCCAACCGTTAACTGCTACTGCCACCTGACGGCCCAGTACATTATAGATCGTCAGCTCCACATCCGCTTGCTGCGGCAGATCGTATCGGATGGCAGTCGCGGGATTGAAAGGATTGGGATAGTTCTGATATAGTGAAAATTCCTGCGGCAAAAGTCTGCCTGAAGCGCCGACAGACATGGGATTCTCCGGGAAAGTCAGCAGGATCACATTTGCCAGCTTCTCCCAGTTGGACTCTGAATCACGCAGCTTGCTATATGCCTGTTCAATATGAATGAACCTGCCGGAGTTGCCGCTGGCGTAGGCATCGCACGGATCGTCACTGCCGTTCAGTAGCCGGCCTTGCGTATTGGTGCGCGCAATCAGTCTGGTCCACTCCTCATCGATATGCGCTATTCTAAAGGTGAGACTGTTATCGATCTCTGCATAATTATCTTTCATCTTTGACAGGTAATCGATGTCGGGCTCTTCTTTGGAGCCGTTGCTCAGAATGAGATCAGGATCGGTACTCTTCTTGCCAAAGCCGTGGGGTTGAATTGCTATCACTTCAGGAACATGCTCGAACAAGACTTCGGTGGTGAGCTGAAATGTGCCCTCAACAACGTGCGCCTGATCGGAATATCGATAAGCTTCCGAAGTTCCCGTACAGACAGAGCTGCTGCCGCTGCACGACGACTCCTGCTCTGCATTGCATCTGTGCGTACCGCTGACAAAGTATGCGCGGGCTCCCGCCGTCTCAAATGCCAGTAGACCCTCTTTTCCCGTGTTCATATCGTACAGTGGGTGCGGACACTGGATAACAAGATTCTTGCGCCGCGCCCATTGATTGAAAATGAATGTTCCCCAGTGGTTTGATTCCGCATCGGCGGAACGTTCCAGAATATAGTAGACTATACTGGAATCGTCACTGGTGTCGGTGAATTCGGTAAGCTGGTAATCGAGATTCAGCGCTTTGGTGTGGGCCGTCTCATAATCCTTGTTCAGGATAGCATCAATTACGTCACGCCACATTTTGCGGTCTGTATTGCTCGGCTCTTCATACTCTTCCCCGCCGTACGAGGATGGCATCGAAGCAAGGATATCATAGATATGCCGGGTCAGGTCCCCGGAAGCGGTAACTTGGGCTGTGATGCTGACGAGGGGAGCCAGAATGAAGGTAGTAACGATTGAGGAACGCCTGTTTTTCACTACTGTTTGCTCTGCTATCTCTTAGTAAACTTACGAACTTATTTCAACAGCACTATCTTCCGAGTCTGACTGTCACGTTCAATTTGCTCAAACTAGTTCAGCCCGGATCCGGAGCGGAAATTGGTCTAGGGTTCTTCAACTACGAGCAGTTAGACTATTTTTTTACTCCCCTCCTTGCCTGTACGCTTGCCAGGTGCAAGCCTGAGCAAGGACAGACATCAGGTAATCTGTCGTCCCGGGAGCATTTCAGGAAGACGCCGGGAATTGACCGACTACCCAATCCAGGCACTGATTTCCCATCTAATGCTGCTGATGGCAAAACCGATATATACCGCGGAGGCGATAATCATCATAATAGTAGAGAAGACCCCTGGCCTGACACTTTTCGGCAGATAACGATAGTTCATGTAGAGTGTTAACGGTACATAGATGGCCATGGCAAAACCACCCATATAGCCGGCGTTGAAAAGGAATCCCAGATCAGTAACGCCCCTATTTTCCATGACGTACGTGATAACACAG
The DNA here is from genome assembly GCA_030743815.1 of Candidatus Neomarinimicrobiota bacterium. NCBI lineage: Bacteria > Pseudomonadati > Fidelibacterota > Fidelibacterota bacterium. The sequence goes on from JASLRT010000052.1 coordinate 1,720, forward strand.
CCGGCAACGATCCACCCCAGACATACTGTCAGATACCACCAGCTCACTTCCCGTTTTTGTGCCGATCTCACATTCGTGTAGATGATATCGGCAAAGGTTCGGCTCACACCATCAAGCAAGACAAGCTGTGTACCGAAAAGTGTGGCCACGCCCACCAACAGGAAGATGATCTTGCCCGACTCCCCCCACACTTCACCTAGTACGACAGCTTCGTCCCAGATGAGGGTTCCCGCTGCGGGTACAATGCCCCGCGGAGTGAGGACGGCCAGCGCGCCAAACATGAAAAGAACGATTGTAAAAGTGTTGAGAAACCAGAAGAAAATGATCTGATCTTTCTTGACATAACTCCACCAGGCGCTGAATCGCGAAATATTTTCTTCTGTCTCCTTAAAACGGAAGCCACTGGACGGAGCAGCCTCTGACCGCCCCCGGAGCGGATTCGTCATGCGGGGAATCCTTGCGCCCATGCCGATATTCTTGTCGCGCAGATAGAAAGAATAGAACAGATTGGCCGTCCCTCCCGCCCCGGCGAACACCAGTGCACTGAACAGCGTTTTGACCGAAATATCAGGATGCGTTTTCCCGATGCTTACTATCCCCAGACCCAAATCCTGCCATACTGCCACAGAACTGACCGCAATCACCAGGCTGATAAGCCCTACGGTCACAATAACTACCAGGAATTCTACACTTCTCTCTACAGACTGATAAACGATTTTGGGACCGAATAGTATAACAGCAGCAGCGGCAAATGTGATCACCGTCCAGAAGGTATCGGAGCCGTAGCCTCCCGGTCCGACCATGAGAGCCTTCAAGGCGAGACCGGACGCCCTCGCCCACCCCGGCACGAGCCATCCGAGCATAGTCAGAATAAGGAAGACAGGAGCGAAACCGCGCCAGATACGTGCAAATCCCGTGAAGGGCGTTTCGCCGGTAGATATGGTCCAGCGGCCGATCTCAAGATTGATCCACAGTTGCAGGAAGACGCCGAGCATAGCAGCCCACGCCATGGTGGCGCCGTACTGAGCCATGATTCGCGGCCAGATGACAATTTCACCCGCGCCGATGGAGAGTCCCACCAGAACAGCACCGGGACCCGCCATCCTCCAGAAAGAGTGCGTCCTTTTGGGCATTTCGGCCACGCTGAGCTGGTCAATCTTGATTGTCACGGTGCAAGTTTATGTCAGGACTCGAATTCGAGATGGGAGGAAAAGTAAAACCGAATCGCTTCAATATCAAGCCGGTAAAAACCACTATCTTTTAAAGGAGATTGTTCTTTCCCTTTTTATACTCCACTGATTCTCGAGGAGACAATGGAGTTAATTAACCTGCAAGATTTCGAAACAGCGGAGAGGGAGGGATTTGAACCCCCGGTCCCGACAAGCGGGACAACGGCTTTCGAGGCCGCCGCATTAAGCCAGGCTCTGCCACCTCTCCTGCTAGAAACTTAAGACCAAACAGACGGCCCAACAAGGTTGCGGAGAGAGGGATTTTCTACCTGAATGACGAAGTCGGCCAGAGAGTGACCGTAATATGATAGACGGCGGGGCTCTTCTCGTATCACGCATCATGAATTACGCGCAACTAGCCATTCACCGCTTCAACGCGAAGAAGCTTACCAATAACGATTGGCATTCAGACTCGAGCACGCCCCCCTTCACCGCCGTTGAGTGAATGAATCGCGGATCACCGCACAACTGATAGAGTGAGCCGCAACACCCCGCCTCTTCATCATAGCATCCGAAAACAACTTTCTCCAGGCGAGAATTGACGATAGCACCGGCACACATGGCACACGGTTCCTTGGTGACGTAGAGCGTACAACCCTCTAAACGCCAGTCATTGAGAAAGTTCGCCGCGGCGGTAATGGCGATAATTTCTGCATGTGCCGTAGGATCGGACAACATTTCGCGCTGGTTGTGCCCTTTACCGATAATACGGCTCCCCTTCACTACTACAGCGCCGACGGGAACCTCCTCTAGATCAAATGCCCGTTCCGCCTGACGCAGTGCCAGCTTCATCCACTTTTCGTGAAGGGTAGGGGTCATAACAAAAGTAAAATTTGAATCTCAGATAAAAGCAGCCTAAGGTGCAGGAGGATTATTCCGTAGCCATTCAATTTTTTCCGCCAGCTCGGCTACGCCTTCAACTGTAGTAAGATCAGGCTCAAACGGGGGGTCTACGAGTCTCTTCACCTGGGTCAAACTTTCCTGAAAATTTCCTTGAGCAAAATAAGATGACGCCAGGACCCAGATGACTTGTATCGAACTGATTGTAACATCCCTGGAAAATTTCCAGCCGGGAGTTCCCGTAAACTTTGTATAACTGCTGTCCCCAACACTATTCAACAGCGTATCAGAATAGGAGATAGCTGACTTATGGTCATTCTTGGCGTGATAGGCAAATGCCAGACCTGCGGTACATTCCTTCACCGGATTATGGGGTGGGGTTTCACCTGAAAACAGTAGATTGTAATCCCTGTCTGTAGTATCTTGAAGCCCTCGTCTACGTCCCAGTTTGAAGTTTGAAATACTTGAGTCCAGCTCTCCAATCTTGCCATAGGTCCATCCAAGACCGTTATACCCATCTTTATAAGAAGTATCTTCAAAAACCGCCTCAAAAAACCACTGGTTTGATTTTTTGTAACTTCCTTGATCAAAAAGAACCCATCCGTATTCTGACATATCCATCTCGGTGGGAGTCGCAATCTTGCGACAATTGAAGAGCAAAAGGGAAACGAAAATCAGCAGACAGGTTTTGAGAATCTCTTGTCTTAGCATTTCAACGTACCAGCATCATTTTTCTTGCTTGGCGGACCCCGCCGTCACTTGAGAATCCAACTATATATATACCTGACGAAACAGGCACACCGTGTGTATCTCTGCCATCCCAGACCAAGTCGTGTCTGCCTATTAGAAGTATGTCATCGTGCACTGTTTTTACCTTCTGACCCAGAAGATTGTAGATTGAGACATCAACCCTCTGTTCCAGGCCGCCAAAGAATCCGACATCAAAAGTGATGTGCGTGAGGGCATTGAAAGGATTCGGGTAGTTACTGCCTAGGGCCGTTTCTTCCGGTACAATAATGGTCCTCTCTCCAATTTTGAAATACCCCATATTAGAAGTCCAGGCTAACAATTCACCATTCTTTGAAATCGTGGGCAGCTCCTTCCAGAAAGAGTCCCGGCTTATCTGATAAATAGCCTGGTCTTCTTCAGGTAGAGATGAATCCGCCTGTAGAGATACCATCACAGGTTTCTCAAAGGTTACCATCTGATGGCCCATCCGGTACCTAGCGTCATAAGGCTCATCATGGTATAACAGTAACGAGTCAACTATCATGAATGGTTTATCGAATGCAACCGCACCAGATTTAGCGTTTACCTTGAAAATGCCGTCGGTGCTGGAACCAACCCAGGACTGTCGCGCCCTTGCAAATACTACATTGGTGCACGGCGTTACGACCGTATCCCCTACCACGCCTATAACGTTCATTTCATAACAATAGGTGCTCGTGGTATCAAACTCGAAGTTTCCAACCCAAACGTAAGAATCGATGTAGCTCAAATCAACCTCGCCTTCTGGCTTGAGAACTTCACCCTGTTTTTCATACACGTATAAGATCAGTGGTTCTTTCCTCGGTTTGTAAAGATTATAAACATCACTAGTATCCAGATTAACCTTTCCAACAGTATCGATAACCATCAACTCAAAAAACCGCGTAAACGAAGGATTCTGGGCAAATGTAATCCACATCTGAGGTCTGGCAACGCGCAGAACATCAATGATAAAGGTTTCAGTTGTGATCAACTTTTCATCTGTCAGAGACAGGGTGATTTTAGACTCTTTAGTCCAGAACGAATCAACCTCGAAAGTAAAAATCACATCAACTGTATCCCTACCGGTGGTAGCTACGATAGTGTCTGAAGGTGAAACATGTATCTGAGTTGAGTCCGAAAATGCATTAATAGTGACCAGCTCATCATCAGGATCGTGAACCTTAAAAGTATACTCCATTATAGACCTGTGATTTACTCCCCTGCCAGCCTCATTCATAACTGTATCCGGAGCAGTCGAAACCTTCGGGCGGGTATTCGCGTTGACTGTAAGGACAAAAATCTCATTAGTAGACCGACCCCATTCGTCACTCACATTAAGAGTGACGGGATAAGAGACTGTATCACTATGTAGCGGCGTTTGCCACGTTAACAGACCGCTGGAAGTATTGATCTTTGCAGCCGCACTGTCTGTAAGCAATACCAGCGAGTCCTGGAGTATCAAGTTATTGAGGAAATTGTAGTGAAGTGTATCACCGAGCAGTGTTGATAGGTCCAGGTCTGTAGCGGTTACCTGATAAGATAGATCTACCTGTTCTTTAGTAGTAATTGTATCAATTGTCGAAATGATTGGTGCAGAATTCAAGCGATAAAAACCGGTGGTAGTTTGCAAGGTTTGTGAAACATTTCCGGCACTGTCTACAGCCAGGACACTTAAATCGTATCGTGTAGAATCTCTCAAAGGAGCTTTCCCGGTGAGAAATGTATCTAACCCCGCCGATATCAATTCCTGGACACTGTCCAGATCCGCCGAACCAAAACGCCCCACAGCCCACTGATAATCCGCGACCCCGGACTCGCCAAGTAACGAATTATCAACGAATTGTGTCCATCTGGCATACAGGGAATCCGATGAAACAAGAGTAGTGTCAACGACTGCTACACTCCCGGATATCTCGGTAACATAGCTCCCTACAACGGGCGAAATTGTATCGACAACAAGTGTATCGAGGTTAAGACTGCCGACAGTGACGTTTCCCGCACGGTCATACAGGTCGACATTCGTCAACAATTTCACACCCTGGGCAAAGTCAGTAGCTGAGAAACTGCTTCTGATGTCCGCTTTCTTCACAAATATCTCTTTAACGGGGACGGCAATATTGATGAGAGTTGTAGACGGACCAATGTCTGCAAGACTACCGGTAACAGTCGTTATTTGCATCCTCGGCTGTATCTTTCCTTGCAGCAGACTGTTGTCGGTTGTCTGGATTGGAATCGTGATGCTCAAACTATCGGTACCTGCATTGAACCATCCGGTTTTGGGAAGGCTACCCATGGGGACAACATCACCTGTCTGAAAAGCAGCCGGCGGCGTGTTGTCTATTTCGAAGTCCGTTGCACCACTCAAGGTCGACAAAGCATTACCCGCCAGATCAAAGTAGGCCGGCGTAACGGTCATATTGCCCGTATAAGAAGTCCCGGTCGGAAGAGTGAAGGTATAAGTCCAGGTAGAATCACTATTAGTTGAACCGGTGAACTCAAGACCTGTGATCGACACATCAGTGGGATCAGCAAAAACAACCGATAATGTAGGAGTTGACTGAACCGTTTCATTAAAGTTTCCAATCACCTGTATCTGGTCATCTCCCTTGCCCAGGTTCTCTAACGATGTCTGTGTCAAGTTTACATAAGTTAAGCTGCATGTGGGGGCGATGGTATCGATACGAAGATTTTTGTTACTACTCAGAGATCCCGTAGCACCTGTTTTAAACAAGATTAAAGATGATAACGGATTCCCTGCCGGATCACGGATAGTCGCTCCATTGAGATCAAAAGCGGTTGTGTCAGTATAGGCCAGTTTGTCACTGTTGTGAGCGTCACTAACCACATATCGGAAAGTCAACGTATTTGTCCCCGTGCCGGAGATGTAGTCGACTTTTACATCTGGATCGCCTATCTCTAATTCGATTCTCGGTGCGCCGGAAACATCAACAACCTGATCGAACTCAAGCGTGACCGCAATTGTATCACCCTCATTGTAGTAACCATCATCCGTTGATGAGGTTACCTCCACCAGCACTGCAGGTGTCTGATCTACTGTCAGTGTAGTTGAACTCTTGGTATAGGTAGTACTGTTGCCGGCAATATCACGAACAACGGCCCGGAATTCCATATTGGCCTGTTCAGCAAAACCGTTAGCCTCTTCGAAATCGGTGGGATCAGATTTGTGTTGTGTACCCTCAGCGTCGGTATAATAGACATAACTTCCCCCGGTATCGGTAAGACTAATATTCAACGAGCCGGTAGCAAGTTCTGCCGCATCGATATAGGTGTTATAAGTGCTGTCACAGGTTGATGTATCCGCCTCATCAAATTCACCACTATTGCCACAGCTGTAAATTTTGTCCCAGTAGTCAGTATCTAATATAGATTTCTTTGAATAAATCTGTATATATCCGCCCTTCAGGGTGGTATCATCAGTATCAAATGGGACGGTAACATCGACACTTGTATTCGTACTATTATAGTATCCGGCGACAACTGTCCCTTCGGCAGACACCACAGCGCCCACCGTATTATCAGCAGGAGCGGTCTGATCTATGGTAAAAGTTTTGGCATTGGATGAAGTGGTACTGTTGCCATACGAGTCCGTGATTATGACTCTAACATAAAGCGTAGCCAGCTCTGTAAAAGGCGTTAATGCCTCAACCGAGGCAGCACTGATCACAGGGAGTAACACCACATCGTACCATGTTCCTCCGGACCATCCTACCTTGCCCAGATCAGTTGCCTGAATAGTGTAGGCATCGCCAATGTTTGTATAAGAATTTGCTTCCGTCACTTTTGCCTGCACCTGAATTGTTCCGCCAACGAGTTTGGTATTGTTTTCAACTTTCACTTTGACTTCCAACCCTGTGTTTGTGGAATTCCAATAATTATAATTTTCAGTTCCACCATCAGTGTAGATGGAATAGTAGTTAAAAGCGGAGGGGCCTTCGTCGTCGTTGGTGATCGTATAAGTGTGCGCCGCCGTGCCGACAGTACTGTTTGTAGGACTTGAAAGTGTAACAATAACTGTCTCATCATCTTCTACAACGTAATCGTCCGTTATAACTGCAGAAAGTGTATCGGCCGTATTGCCGGCGGTAATAGTTACTGTTCCATCAGCCAATGTATAATCGGTTCCACCACCCGTTGCAGTTCCCGTCAAAGCATATGAAGCGGTTATATCCTTACCGGAAACAGCTGATAAATTAACTATGAATGTACCGGGTGTAGTGGCCTCGGCACCCGAGGAAGATGCTGAGCTAAAGCCAATCGCCGGAGAGTCATCATCATCTGTGATGGTATGTGTAATTGTTGAATTAGTGCCCAGCGACGGAGATGGAGTATGACCGGTGGAATAGATAGGATTAGAAAGGGTTAAAACTATTGTTTCGTTGTCTTCATCCAATGCATCATTATTTATTGTAGCGGTTACATTGGTAGAGGTATTACCGGCCGTAATAGTAGCTGTTCCATCAGCAAGGGTGTAATCTGTGCCTCCTCCGGTCGCGGTGGAAGTACCTCCAACCGCATAGCTGACATTGATATCGATACCGGAAGCTGCGGATAATGTGGGCACAAAAACCGGGGTAGCTGATTCAGTACTTGTATTTGTAGCTGCAGGAAATGCAATAGAAGGAGCATCGTCATTATCAGTGATCGTAAACGTATGTATTGGATATGTACTCCCCAAGGTTGCGTTAGTTGGAGAACCCAGAGTTATGATTACTGTTTCATTCGCTTCATCATAGGTGTCGGTAATTACATCAATGGTAAGAGCAGAATCGGTCTCACCGGCTGTTATATATGCTGTTCCATTTGCCAGCGTATAATCTGTTCCTCCGCCCGAAGCTGTTCCGGTCATTGTATAAGGCACAGATATTTTCTTACCGGAAGCTGCGTCTATCTGTATCGTGGCTGTACCGTCAACCGGCTCGGTTGCACTGGAAGTACCAGCCGTGAATTCAATAGTAGGCGGATCATCATTGTCTGTAATGGTTAACGTGTACCCGGTATTAGTCCCTGCGCTACAGTTCGAATAGGAACCTAAAGTAAGGATTACCGTTTCATCAACTTCATCCAAAACATCGCCGGTGGTGGGAATTTCGATCGTCTCCTGGGTATCATCAGCGCTAAACGTCAGAGTTCCGGCATCCAGATCATAATCTGTATCACCGGTTCCGGTTGCTGTACCGCTAATCGTATAGGCAACGGTTGCCGTTAACTTTGAGGCAGCACTTAAATTCACATTGATACTTTCCGTCCCACCTTCGGTAACACTGGCTGTAGCCTCTGCAAAAGAAACGGTGGGCGCATCATCGTCATCAGTAATCGTATATGTAAACTGGTTATCACCTTCATCTCCATCAAAGGCTGTGCCGCTAACCCAAGAAGATGTAGACGTTGAAAACGCGTGGCCGCTAAGATCAAGGATCACAGTTTCACTTGCCTCGTCGTAAGCATCGCCGGTCACAGTGAACGTCAGTGCAGAAGAAGGTGTGGTACTTCCCGCGGTGAACGTCAACGTACCCTCTGTAATAGAATAGTCTGTTCCACTAGTCCCGGTGCTTGAGTTGTTAACAGCATAATTAACCCTTGCTTCAACTTCGGCGGCGGCGGATAGTGTGACAGGCACGGTTACGGATGAAGTCCCACTATTTCCTTCCGCTCCTGAAGCATCTGATCCAAAGGCTATATTCGGGGCATTATCGTTCGCACTTACATTGGTAATAGTATAGGTATACTCAACATTAGTACTTTTATCAGCTCCAGAGACAGCACCCATATCCAGTATAATTGTCTCACCCGCTTCGTGGATTGCATCATTTACAATGACTAAAGGAATGTTGACAGTACCAGCCGCCGTATTTGCCGCTATTGTAAAATCACTGGAGAAATTACTGGTCTCACTCTGTGTGAAATCGGTGCCGGCTGTCGCAGTACCGCTAAGAGTCAAGGGAATGGTGATGCCCGAGGAAGATGCCCTGTTCAAAGTTAATGCAATATTCTTAGACGTGGTTGCTTCGTTTCCACTTTCGCCAGTACCGCTACCGTCCGCACCTCCATTTGTAAACTGAACCGTCGGTTCATCGTGTTCTTCTTGTAATTCCCAGGTGTATACATAGTTGGAACCGCTGCGTGTTGCATAATTGCTCCCCGCACTCATACTGTTTATGGTGATAATAAGTGTCTCGTCAGGATCATATAATGCTGTAGCGTCAGAAGACGGATCCACCGATATGGTGGTAGTTGTGGCTCCAGCCGCAATTGTAACAGGTGAAGATGTCAGGCTGGCATAGTCAGATCCGCTAGTGGCAGTCCCACCCGCAGAAAAGGGAATCGAAGTAGGTAGACCAGACGCCGCGGATTGCGTAATGGTGATTGTTGTGGCACCATCGGTTTCATTAATGTCAGAGGCCTGAGCAGTAGCGAAAGAAACTGAGGGTACGGCATCATCATCTGTAATGGTGCCGGTGTGTGTAGTAAACTCAGGACTGCTTCCCGAACCTCGATCGGCATGTGACGTGCTCCCATTTGCGGCAGGATAGGACCCGTTGTTGACAATGGTGAGAACAAACTCTTCATCCAGTTCATAAAGATCATCCCCGTCTATGGCCAGATTTGCTGTCTGCGTTTGTGCACCACTACCAGTGGCTGCTGCGGCAATATTTACGGTCGCAGTGGTAATAGTGTGATCAGCACCACTTCCTGCAGCGGCTGTGTAAGCATCAGCATCTCCACCTGCGGCAACCGTATATTGGAGAGTGGTCTGGTAAATAGAAGGCCTGTCCTGAACAAACGTGACGGTTAGAGTTTGATCAGCATCTGTTTCAGCATAATTTGCGGTTGCTGTTTGAAAATAAACTGCTGGTACATCATCGTTATCAGTGATGCTTATCGTAATTTTCCCGTACAGTGTGAGGCCAGCACCATCCGTTGAACCACCATCGGCAGCGACCGAACCACTGTGGTTGTCATAACTTGTATTAGCTGGTGCAATTTGTAAAATAATAGTCTCCGCGGTCCCGCCAGAGCCTGTTTCATAAACATCATCATCATTAATATCGACATCAAAAGTACTTGATACACTACCATATGATAAGGTAATTGATTGATTAGACCAGTCACCTTCATTATATCCATAATCAGCACTAGATCCATCAGTTGCGGTCCCAGCACCACTGGTATGTTGTTGAACCACAATTGTTGCAGCATCACCGGCGTCCGGACAGGAACACCTAACTGTTACAGTATAATTAGCTGATTCGGCCACAGTAGCTGTTGCCACTGTAAACCCGTAATAATCAGCCGAAAATAAAAAATTACTGTTGCAAAGAATATAAAATGAAATAAGGAGTATGGGATTGTGAAGTAAACTACCTGCCTTTTTATTACCAAAAAGTCCGCTGGTAGCTAATTGCAATAGATTTAAAATGGATGCCATTTGTTCTGAATTAAGTCTTATGCAAAATAGTTGAAAAGATACTATAGAAATTTCGAACTAGTCTTTGATATCGTTCATAAGTATTCATTGAGATTAACTCATCAAGACACGGGTCAAAACACACCTTAGTCTGAGTCCTTTATTTCATCCAGTTGTTTCTAATCATTCTCACAATATCTCACAGTTAATATACTTACTTTCTACCTTTCATCGATGTGACGTAGCTCACGACAGTCCGACTCTGATTATAAGCGGCATCGACTGAACTAATCCTGAGAGCGAAGAGGATGATTGAGAAGTCATCTTCACAATGTCATACCCAGAGATAAAAACAGATCTACCCAGGAGATATGTGTCCCCCCTCTCCTCAGATCAGCCGGAATGTTGTAGGCAAAGTTTGACCGCACCCCGATCCTCATATCAATCAGGTTGGCGATAGAGAAGCCGCTGCTCAGCGACCCCA
>JASLRT010000053.1 GCA_030743815.1 Candidatus Neomarinimicrobiota bacterium
AATCCGCGGTGAGGATGAGACGGAAAACCACCAATATAACCTTCTGGATCATCATTCTTGAATTCGTCTAAAAGTAAAAATGGATCGAGAGTGTCCAGATCGGGAGAGCCGATGATACGCTTCAGTTTGACGCCCGCGCCGTCGCTGGTCTGGATTCCTTCAATTACCGACGTAATCGGACGCGTGCTCTTGCTCAATCCCGATTTACCAGTCAATCCACGCTTTCGGCTTAGACTGGACGATCTCCTCAATCCGCTCCATGACGTCGGACGTCAACTTCTCCACCACATCTGCAGCCTTCAGATTCTCTTTCAACTGATCCACGCTTGACGCACCCAGGATGACTGTGCTGACGTCAGGATTCTTCAAGCACCAAGAGAGACTGAGATGAATAATGGAGATTCCTAACTCATTGGAAAATTCGGTCAATCTTCGCGTTTTCTCAACACGGTCCTGCCCTTGCGGCGAATCGTGCCGCTGCCTGAGAAAATCATATTCTTCCAGCGTCATGCGCGACTCTTGAGGAATGCCGTCTTTATACTTGTTAGTCAATACTCCTGATGCCAGCGGCGACCAGATGGTAGTACCGAGCCCTTCATCCTGGAAGAGGCGCAGATACTCCCGCTCCATCTTTTTCCGCTGGAAGAGATTGTATTCCGGCTGCTCCATAGTAGGCGGGGTCAAATTGTACTGGCGGGCGACGCCGTAGGCCGCTCGGATTTCGTCAGCGGACCATTCGGACGTCCCCCAGTAGAGAATCTTTCCCTGCCGGACAAGATTATCCATGGCTCGGACTGTCTCTTCAATGGGGGTGTGCAAGTCAGGACGGTGGCAGAAATAGAGATCGAGGTATTCTACATGGAGGCGCCTCAGAGCGGCGTGACAGGCGTCGGTGATATGTTTTGTGTGCAGGCCACGTTGAGTCGGCTTTTCCCCGCCCCAGAAAACTTTGCTGGAGACGCAGTAGGTGTCCCGGGACCAGTTCATCTTCTTGAGGACATTTCCCATAATCTCTTCAGATTTCCCGAACGCGTAAACTTCGGCATTATCGAAGAAGTTGACACCGGCATCATAAGCAGTTTTCATACAGTCCGCTGCTGCTGATTCATCCATCTGAGAGGAAAATGTGACCCACGAACCGAAAGATAGTTCGCTCAGTTTTAGTCCCGCTGTTCCCAATCGTCTATACTGCATGCCCCTATTCTCCTCTGTTAAGCGGTGAAACAAAAAATCTCGTCCTCAGTGAAAGAATGAACCTCAATTCTCTACTCCGCAGTTGCCGCCATCACTGCTTCTCTCAATTCTACCACCACCCTCGCATAGTTGTAGGAAGGATTGTAGGCAAGGATAGACTTCCAGTTCCTCGATCCTCTTACAAAACTACTGCTGTTTCTATCGTAACCGTTCTTCACCAGGTAGTTGGCAATACTTCCCAATGCATCCGGCCATTTGAATGGGTGGCGAACCCCATCGCCATCGAAATCTACCGCATAGTGATTGAAACTGGAGGGGATGAACTGTCCGTAGCCAAAAGCACCCGCATAGGAGCCGTAGAGCGTAAGGGGTGGAACGAAGTTATGGTAGCAGTAGAGAAGATATTCCGTCATCTCTCTTTCTACCCACCTTTCCTTTTTCGGGATTCGATGGATAACAGTATGCAGTGCATTGAAGACAACGAATTTCTTCGCGCTCCGTCCGTACTCCGATTCCACACCGATGATGCTTAACAGCAGAAAGGGATCGACGCCGAATCTGTCTTGCACGGCTCTGATAAGCTCAGTATGTGTCCTGAAGAATTCCGCGCCGGCAAATATTCGGTCATCTGTGATAAAGATTTTGCGGTAGCGTTCATAGGTGTAGGTTTCAGCCGGATGGGTAAACCGCCGCACTACTTCATCCTCCAAGAAGATGTCGGGGTGAGTAAATGTCCTGTAGACGAAATCCGGCGCAACATCGTTGTCTCTCAGCGATGCCACAACTTCGCCGTAGATTCTTCGGCTGAGATCGTTTTCAGCGACAAGCTCAACCAGTTCCCTCTCAACGGGGGTGGACCACTCCTGATAGTGTCCATCCTGTGCAAGGCTTAGCGAAGTGAGAAGAATAATTGAGGTCACGATGTATCTTTTTGCTCTCACCTCTCCTCGAATTGACATCGGTCTGGCGCTTCTTACTAAGCCAGTTTAATCAGGGAACTACCCATTCGAATCGAAATTGAATCAGGTGTTCGACTGGACGTAAAGATCAAACTTTAAAATTCCCTGCGCCTCAATCTGCACACTCTTTACACATACCAAAGAGTTGATGAATGTGACGGACAAGACTGTAGTCGAATCGAGAGCATATCCCTTCCTGCAGTTCCTCGATCTGTGGATCAAAGAATTCAACTATTTTGCCGCAGCGAATACAGATAAGGTGATCGTGATGCGTACAGTCGAGCCAGTGTTCGTAGCGCCATTTACCGTCACCTATATCCATGCGCGAAACAAAACCGTGCTTATAGAGAAGATCCATGGTGCGATAGACCGTGGCGCGGGAGACTTTGATATCTCTTTTGCGCAACGCAAGATATATCTCTTCCGATTCACGATGTTCATTAGAATTGCAGACTTCTTTGAAAACTTCCAGGCGCTGAGGAGTAAACTTAAGGTTCTCATCCCTGAGAACTGATTTGAATTGGGCGAGCTTCTGGTTGGTCATGAAATCTTGTTGAGACTTAATCTCAACAGAATATACACCGCGGGCGAACTATTACAAATGACTTTGTTTTAAAGACGCCTCAGATTGGCGTACTTGGCGATGAGCTTCTTGCGCACATTGCCGCGGAAAACAACGGATATCTTCTGACTTTCACCGGCCCCGTCAACCGAAAGAATCATCCCTTTACCAAAGATCTTATGCTCAACCTTGTCCCCCCGTTTCAGGTCATTGAAAGATGTTACCGTGCGGACTTGCTTGAGGGCATAGCTGTCGCTCCCCTTTTCTCTCACATACCGTTTGGTTACTGCAGACTGGAAGGTAATCCGGTCGAGACTCTCTTCGGGTATCTCCTGTAAAAAACGGGAAGCCATGCCGTACCCTAATACGCCGCTAGACCGTCGGCGATTTGTAGCATAATGAAGATATGCTCTCTCCTTAGCCCGCGTCAGTCCCACGTAGAAAAGACGTCTCTCCTCTTCCAAATCACGCGGATCGTCGAAGCTACGCATGATGGGGAAGAGACCGTCCTCAAGACCGGCGATGAAGACCACCGGGAACTCCAACCCCTTAGCACTGTGGAGGGTCATCAGTGTGACACAGTTTGATGTATCTTCCCACTTGTCGATGTCGGTCAGCAAGGAGACCTCTTCAAGGAATTCCCTTATCCCAGCACCTTCGTTTTGTTCACAGAACGCATGTACACTGTTGACGAGTTCGTGAACATTCTCGAGGCGTTCTGAGGCGTCTGCATTTGCCTGCTCCTTGTAGAAGGAGATGAGACCGAGTTCATCCACCAGCACACTAACCAGTTCGGAAGCACTCAGTTTCGGCAACAGATCGGAGTACTTCTTGACGATATGATAAAATTCTTTCAGACCGGTGGCCTGCTTCCCCTTGAGATTCAGCGCATCAGGAGATTGAAGGACCTCAACGAGGGGCAGACCTTTTTTAGCCGCGTAAGTTTCACATTTGTCTACCGTTTTTACACCGATGCCCCGAGGCGGAAAGTTGATAATCCGCTTGAGACTGACCGTATCGGCCAGATTGACGAGCAGACGCAGATAGGCGAGCAAATCCTTGACCTCTTTCCTTTCATAAAACTTGACACCTCCGACGATCGTGTAGGCGATCCCGCGACGGCGAAACGCCTCTTCCAAGGCGCGGCTCTGGGCATTAGTCCTGTAGAGAATAACAAAATCACTGAATGCCCTCTTATACTGCATAACTTCCTTTTCAAGGAGTTCCAGTATCCCTTCAGCCTCTTCTTGCTCATCCAGCGTCTCCATGAGGCCGATCTTTTCCCCATTTTTGCTCTCCGTCCACAGTTTCTTTGTGGCGCGGTACTGGTTGTGCGCAACCACTTCAGACGCCGATGAAAGGATAGTCTGCGTAGAGCGGTAGTTCTGTTCCAGTCTGAAAACTTCGCAATCAGGGAAAGTCTTTTCGAATTCGAGAATATTAGATATATCGGCGCCGCGCCAGCCGTAGATGGACTGATCATCATCCCCCACCACGCAGATCTGCTTGTCGTTCTCGGTAAGCGCCTTCACAAAAAGGAACTGAGGCCGGTTCGTATCCTGATATTCATCCACGAGGACATACTTAAATAGATTCTGGTATTTTGCACGGACTTTGGGATACTGATCAAAAATTGAGAGCGGATAGAGTAGCAAATCGTCGAAATCGAGGGCGTTGTTCTTCTTGAGCGCGTTGGCATAAGTGGGAAAAACCTTGGCTACAATCTCTTCGAAGGGAGAGATTGCTTCATCAGCCGCCTTTGCCGGACTTTCCATCTGGTTCTTGAGCAGACTGATACGACCTCTCACTGAGCGGGGGGTGACACCGTCCGAACTGAGCTTCAGATTCGCCATCACTTCCTTTATCAGTTCTTGCTGATCGTTGGCATCGTAGATGGCAAAATCCTGCGTGAATCCGAGAGGGACAATCTCCTTCCTGAGAAGGCGGGCGCAAGTAGAATGGAACGTTCCGATATTGACGCCCATTGAAGAAACTCCGAGAAGTTTCTTGACCCGCGCTTTCATCTCTTGAGCGGCCTTGTTGGTGAAGGTCACCGCCAAAATATCTTCAGGTTTGTAGCCGGATTCCTGAACGAGGTACGCGATCTTGTGCGTCAGTACACGCGTCTTGCCGGTACCGGCACCGGCGAAAATGAGGATCGGCTTGCCAACCGTCTCCACCGCCTTCTTCTGTACATCATTCAGAGCAAATTGCTTTCCCATTCAATCCCTTCCTATTGTGACTGAATCTTGCGACTTTTTTCACGCCACATCTTCCGGCGATACTTCTGATATTCCTTCTTGGCTTTGATGTGCTGCGCTTCAGTTTCGGAAAACGTGTGATAGCCTTCACCGTTAGCCACAAAAAAGAAATAGCTCACATCTGCCGGATAGAGTGCCGCAAGAATCGACTCCTCCCCCGGATTGTTGATGGGACCCGGCGGTAAACCATAATTAAGATAGGTGTTGTAAGGGGACTCTATTTTCAGATCTTCATTCAGCAACCGTCTCGGGCTGTCGTCAATGATATACTGAATCGTCGGATCAGCCTGCAGCCGCATCCCCTTCTTCAGCCGGTTATGATAGACGGCACTGATGATGGGACGTTCCGAGTTATAAATGGCTTCCCCTTCTATTATAGAGGCAAGTATAACAGTCTCCAGCTCTGTCAGGTTCAACTGCTTCATCCGCTGGCGTACGGAATCGTCCATAATTTGCTGATATTCACCAACGATCATTTCGATAATCTTCTTCGGCTGTTCCCCTTCCGGCAGGCGATAGGTCTCCGGAAAGAGGAAACCTTCCAGAGTCGATGCATCAATACCGAGAGAGTGCACGAATCGCTGATCAGCACACAGTTCCATAAACTGTTCTATATCGGTACCGAGTTTCTCGCTGAACAGTTCAGCGACCTCCCGCATCCGCATCCCTTCGAGAATTGTGACTCTCTGTATCACTGGCGTGCCGTTCACCAGCTGGTGGATGATCTGAAAATTGGAGCGGATATCTGTAAGTGAAAAAACGCCAGCCTGTATGGAAGTTTCGTATCCCATGAGCTGCGTGGCCAGGATAAACGGCTTAGCATTATCAATAACGTGATTCATTTTGAGTGATTGTGCGATTTCTCCCAGCGTAGCCCCCTTCTGCACCTCGATTCTGACAGGTGTTTCGGGATGAGGCTGCGGCCAGAAGACAACGAGGCTGTAGAATGCCACGGCCGTAGCAACTGCAAGAGAGACGCAAAATCCGGCTAGTTTATCGTATCTGTAATTGTGTCTGCGGGCCATTTTTAGGGCAGCGAATGTACCCTTTCTTTTAGGGTAAAACAACCATTTTTCCGACGGTGATTTGACCTTGAATTCAATAAAGGCGAGTCGTATATTTGCGCCGGTCGTGACGATAAAGAAAGAGAAAACTGACATCCATCTTTTCGAAGAATGGACCTATACAGTTAAGAATTATCTGCTTTTTGGCATTGGTCTGTTGACCATCATTGCCGGTTATGTGATAATGGCAAAAGGCAAAGTAGACAGCTTCCAATCGCTTACGCTGGCACCTATCATGCTGTTTTTCGGTTACGTGATTATCATCCCGGCGGCGCTCATATACCGGGATAAATCAAAGCAAAAGCAATGAAGATTTGGGATCGTAGTTCAATTGGTTAGAGCACCGGCCTGTCAAGCCGGAAGTTGCGAGTTCGAGTCTCGTCGGTCCCGCCGGATAGGGGTCAGAACGAACCCTTCATTCTGACCCCTTTTTTTATCTAAATGTAATGTGTAAATATTATCCTTATTTGTTCAATCTACCACCACCACAAACTAAAAACCCCGTGTGACCGAGGCTTGATGTAATTATTTGGGTACCATATATATTAAGGTCAGACACATGGTGCGCGGGGAATGACGCCGTTCGGCTTCTATGATCTGTGTATAGCTTAAACTGCCTAGATTCTTTTTTTTATCCCGACTTCCTATGGAAAGACGGGACAAAATTCCGCCTTTCCATGGAAATCCGGTGGTATCAATACCTAACTACTGCTTAACAAGTATACTTGGGACAGAGATAGGATCAGGACGTGGAACAGCATACTCTGTAGAACCGTATTGAATGGTCATCTCATTAGCATCACTATTTAGTCCAAAGCTACCAGGTTGGCACGGTTGATGTGTTTCATCAGTAGTGAAA
>JASLRT010000054.1 GCA_030743815.1 Candidatus Neomarinimicrobiota bacterium
AATTTCCTTTACAGGGAATGTCCTGTCCTTCCAAGCTCCGTTGGCCATGAGCACAGCGCTGAAACCCATCGTCAGAAGTTCTTCCACGGTGAGATCTTTTCCTATCTGTGTGTTCGGCAAAAAATCGACCAATTCATGACCAATACGAGTATCGATTTGTGCCATCTCTTTCTTACGTTGCTTCGCATGCCACTTGGGAAGACCATCCTCTATCTTTCCATAAGGAAGATCATTCTGTTCAATCACAACGCAACGAACGCCCCGATCCGTAAACTGATACACCGCCTCTGAGCCTGCCACAGCGCCACCAACAATAGCTACAATCTGATTATCCGTAGACATGAAAATTTTCTCCTTCAGTTTTATTCAAGAATAGCTTGATCGTACGAAGCTTACTCGATTAGATATTAGTGAAGGTGTTTACCAGATTAAAATTTAAGACTAATTAGTCTTGTATTCAAGTACTCACGGCACTGGATCAGCTGCCCCGTCACCGTTATTTCAGCATAGTCCGTACTGAATCGATAACCCCGTCAATTCCCGGATTTGGGTCGAGAATCAAGATTTCGGCGATGAGGGGATAAATATGAATGTTACTGAGTGTCGGAATTGAGATTCCTTTTTTAAAGGCTGGACCTTTGGCATAAAAGATAGCATGCATGGCTTCGACCGCGTTATCGTAGCCGTGTGATCCTCTTTGCCAAAATGTCTCTTCGTGAGTTCGCTCCGCTTCCTTAGTCGCATGGGGTTTCGTAATAAGGCTCCATCCATCATCCGCCACTACAAGAATCTCCGGGATACGTCGATTATGCCGATAATGCCATCGCTCCGGAATCTCATCTCCGAGATAAGCAGTCATGTTGGGATGAGCGGCTTTTAGTGTGCGTGCCACCTTCCTGATTGCATGACGTCGGAAGAGTGCAGCTAGTATACCACGCTGGGATCTCTGCTTCAAGTTGACAAATGAGAATTCACCTCCTCCGATGATGTCAATATTGTTTAGATCAAGATAGTCCGCGAGGTAAACCATTCGTACGGAGGAAAGCTGCGTCATTCCATGATCAGAGCAGATAATCAGATTTATACTGTCGGCAATTGAGAGGGTATCTATCCCCGCCAGTAACAGGCCGAGCGTTGAGTCGGCTCTCTGGATCGCCTTCCCAGTCTCCGGTGCAGCAGGACCGTACTCATGACCAGTCCAGTCTGGCTCATGAAAATAGAGGGTTATGAGGTGAGGACGCATATCTTCCGGTAGCTGAAGCCAACTGATCACCTGATTTACTCTCTGGTCAAAAGGGACACTTTGATCATAGTAATAGAAGAAGGCAGGCGAGACTCCGCTGATGGGAGCTTCCGACCCTACCCAGTAATATGAAGCCGTTTTCACACCTTGTTTTTCAGCCGTCACCCAGATCGGTTCTCCACCGTACCACTTGGGATCAGTAACCGTGGTGCGATCTGACAATTTGTACACTTCATCCCACACCGGATCCCAGAATATGTTCGATACAATGCCGTGATTCTCAGCATACATTCCCGTTGCAATTGCATAGTGATTCGGGAAAGTCTTACTCGGGAAGATCGGTTTTAGGGATTTCGCCCTGACCCCTTCACGCGCCAGACGATCCAAGTTCGGTGTGTCAACAGCTTCAGGATAGTCATAGCGGAATCCATCAAAAGAGACGAGGATAACATACGGGCGGGCGGCAAACAGGAGCGATGATTGAACCACGAGAAGAAGGCAGGCGCATATCGTGATGCGTAAAATGTAATGCATAAGTTGCCGACGTCGTTTCTTAAAGCCCAACATCAGGGCATGGGAATGAATGCCAGTATGGTTTCAGGATAGGTGTCAGTGATTACCAGGAATCCCTTATCGTCCAACCGGACGATACCCTCCCAGTTCCTCGACTCACCTTCAGCCAAGAGTTGGAACTGGACAGGAGGGCGATCCACCAGTGTAATGGCTGAATCTGACCACTGAAACTCGACCAGCCGCTCCACAGCCTGCGACACAGCATGGGTAGGACCCTGACCATATTTCTCTACCACGGGATCAGTGCGAGGCTTCAGATGTTCCTCACCAGGATAGAAATAATTGATAGCCCAGAAGCGTGCATCTTCATCCAATGAAGTAGCATCTGTTATCCGGTATTCAATGGAAGGAAACGGGATGGTGCTCTGAGTCTGCAACGACCTGTCGATCCGGACGGCTTGTGACAGTGAATTTACAGTCTTCCCGTTGGCCTCATAGATTGGAATCAGATGGTGATCTGTAGAAAGAAGTGCCTCAAACGCCATTTCGTCCACCAGGCTAGTGGGGGTCAGTTCCTGAATTGAAGCGACATCCAGACTGATGGCTGACAACTCCTCCTCAACACCACCTGAAACAAGATACCCGATCCTGCCACCCCCTTTAACTGCTTCAATCGTCAGAAACACTCGATCCTCTACAAAAACAAGTGCTTCATATCCCTCAAAATTATCCACCAGATCTGAAATACCTCTATCATCGAAAGGTACTTTGCGAGGAGAAAGGGAGGTCCCATGGGGTGACTCAAGGAGATGCTGTATCGCCTCTTTTGGAATGGCAAAAATGTGATCTTGCCCACCACTTCTGAACCTATCCGGATACTGACTCAGTAAGACTAACTCTTCACCATACCATGCCAGCCCGGAAACTTCAGGGTCGCCCTCCATCAATTCGCCTGTTAGAGGAATCTCAACCACAGGCTGTTCTACCGGTCCGTTGCAAGCAATAACGGAGAGAGCCAAAAGGATCAGGACGTACCACAATTCTTTAAAGAACCACATCACAGCGCAAAATCTTGCAGTGTTCACTCTAATATGCAAGAACGATTCTTAAGATATGGCGTAACGATGAAACTTGACGGTAATTGAAATATGTTCTATCTTTCGAAAGGAGGATGCTATGATATGCGATCACCTTCTCTCATTAAGTTTCTGGGTCTTATTCTCCTTCTTGGCATTCCGGCAGGCATCACTCCACAAATCTCAGGCGGTGATAACTTTGGCAAAGAACGGGAAACGATGATTAAAACACAGATTGAAGCACGCGGTGTCAAAGACGTCCGGGTTCTAGAATCTATGAAAGCGGTTCCCCGCCACCTTTTCATAGGCGAATCACTTTGGCCCATGGCTTATTCCGATGGCCCCCTTCCCATCGGCTACGGTCAGACCATCAGCCAGCCGTACATTGTGGCGCTCATGACCGAATTGCTCCAGCCGGACACTCACCACGTGGTCTTGGAAATCGGCACTGGCTCGGGCTACCAGGCCGCCGTTCTGGCCAAACTGGTCCATTGGGTCTACACCATAGAGATTGTGCCAGAGCTGGGCCAGAGCGCAAAAAAGACACTGAAACGTCTGGGATACGATAACGTGGCGGTGAGAGTCGACGACGGCTACCAGGGATGGCCTGAAGAAGCGCCATTCGACCGAATCGTCGTCACAGCGGCACCGGAGGAGATTCCGCCACGACTGGTGGAACAGCTCAAGGCGGGCGGGCGGATGATTCTGCCGGTAGGTCCCCAGTGGTGGGGACAGGATCTCCTTATCGTAGAAAAGGACGAAGAGGGTAATGTCAGTACGAAAGAATCAATCCCCGTTCGATTCGTTCCGATGGTTCACGAGAAAGAACGAAAGAACTAAGTCTCTTCTTCCGGAGCTAACGCCGCGTACTTCTGCCAAAACCGCACTGCCGCCGCCCACTCTTCTGAACTGTAGTGCGCCTTGGTTCCTCCCGGGAGTTCCAGCTGGTTCCGCATCATGGTGACAGGCCCCATGGGCAGTTGATCCACCCCTTCAGGCACAGCTTGGATTGAAATCAGTTCCCATTCAGCGTCCGTAGTATTCTCATTGTTTTCAGCCAGTACGTCGTGGCGATATAGAATGAACTCCACCTTTCCCGCCGGCAGTGGTGAGCCCATGGCTGCACGGATTTGAATATAAGGCTCCTCCCCCTCTTGGCGCCGAACAGATTCGGCCTTCAGTTCTGTGCCCTGGTCAATTTTTACATAAGGACAGACAAAATGGCTGGTTATTTCATCTGTGGCTTCAACAATCACTACTCCATCTCTATACCCTTCCCTGAAATATCCTGATGCAAAGCGGTCTGAAGCGTGGTTCACTATCTCTTCAAAAGTGAGGTCTTTGGCGTAAGTTTTGCCTGATCCCTCAACCTGCCGCCGGACGAAATCATTGACTTCCAACTGAATCATTTTTCCTCCCCCGGCCGGTATGCCCTCTCCAGATTAGCCACGATGTCCTCTAGATCCATCCAGACCGGTTTCAGCTTTCGCTGTGCGAAAAGCGGCGCCTGATCGCTGTAGTGAGGCGAAGATTCATCCTGCGTGGCGCTGCCGAACTGATGGATACTCCGGGACGAAACAGCGCCGGTAGAATCCCACGCCGCCATCAGAATGAAACTGTCTCCAGCACCCGCCATCCAGATGCCACTGTCGCTCTTGCGCCCGTAGACGGCGTGCAGTATATCGGGGCCGCCACCCAAGCCAATGTTTAGATCACCACGGATGAGCCGGTTCACATCGTGCCAGGGCACATCAATTCTGCCATGGTTGTCTTTCAGGTACTTTGCCGATTCACGAATGATTGCGGCAAGTTCTCCCTCAGTCACCGTTTCAAAACGTCTCCAACCGATGCTGCCCGCTGCAATGATCGCCAGGGCCGCGCCTCGGTTATCCGGCTCGACTCCCAGATCCCAACTTTCCAGAACTCCCAAAGCCTCCCGCACAAGCGGCTCATCACTCACCACAGAATCGAGAATACGTCTCCTCAACTTGGCAAAGTGCGACGCTTCCGAATAGGACATGTCATATTTGTTGTTGACAAATTCTTCGAACGTAATGGAAGAATCTTCGCCGAACAGTTCCAACGCCCTTAAGGCGCGGTTGGTCATTCTTCTCTCGATGCCAAAGGTGCTCGAGAATAGTGTAGAGTCAGGATTCTCAGATCCCACGGTGGTCTGGAACGGTGAACTGTTACAGCTTTGCACAAAGCCTGAACTTGGATTCAGAATCTGCGGCAGATCACTGAATGATGCGTAGCTCGTCCAGAGTGCATCAGAGGTATTGCCCGGAAGATAGGTCTGCCAGTCAAATGATTCATCCCGCTGAGGGAAGAGAGCATTGTAAAGATAGAAGATGTTTCCCTCCTTGTCGCCGTACACTGTGTTAAAGCTCGGAACGGCCATCATCTCCATGGCGTCCACAAATTCCTGAAGCGATGTCGCCTTATTCATTCTGTACCACTGCTCCATGGAGCGGACGTCGTCGTGACCGGCATAGCGGATAGCGTAGGTTCCGTGGGGTCTTCGCATCACAGGCCCGTGCACCGACCACAATCCTTCCCGATGGACAGTCCACTGTACTGGACCCCACAACTTTACTTTAATAGAAATATCGAAGACTTCCAATTCACGCCACTCCCCATCGAACCGGTACTGGTTCGGATCAGCCGAATTGACCTCCAGCTCGTACACGTCTATCAGATCCGGATCGTTCACTGTATGTGACCAGCCGAGGTGGCGGTTGTGTCCGAGAGCAATTACAGGCATGCCGGGGAAGAGCCCACCTACCATATCCCACCCTTCCTCACTGTGGACGTGCGCCTCGTACCACGCAAGAGGTCCGTGCCACGGCTGGTGCGAATTGGAGCTGAAAAAGGTACTGCCGTCTGCCGTCCGCAGAGGAGAGATGGCAAAAGCGTTCGAACCGACAGACTGCCACATCTCTCCGCCAGATGACGCCAGAGCGGTCTCCTCGGCGCTGCCAGCGGCTATACGATCCGGTTTCTCTTCGCGCATCAACCAGCGCATTACGCCGTCTAGATTGAAGAAGAACGGCGTCTTCAGCACGAATCCGGCTATCACATCTTGCCCTGTAACGGGATAAAGATAGTCAATTCTTTCCCCGGGGTGCAGCGCTGCATAGGTGTTGATGCCGTCGGCGTAAGCCTCACAGACCGCCCGCGCCTCTCCGCTCAGATCAGACTGATAACGCTCTTTCACAATCTTCCGCATCCTGAATAGTCGCACCATAAAGTCTATGGGAGCCGCACTCATGCCGCGCTCACGCGCCAGTTCACCGCGGGTAGCGAGGAGAGCCTCTTGAATGTTCGCCAGATCATCTTCAGCATGGGCATAGGCAAGACCGAAGGCGGCGGCGGCATCGGTCTCTCCGAAGATATGAGGCACGCCCCAACTGTCGCGGTAGATGGTGACGTCGTACTTTGCGGCGGCGGAAGCGTCGATGAGCGCATCCGTGGAAACACCATGAAAAGCACACGATGTGAAGCAGAATAGTGTGAGGATTAAACTTGCGGACGCCAGACGACCCATCTGCCTCACCAGCGGTGGTACGCGGGATGCCCCGGCTTTACCGCCACGAAGGTTCCACGGCACGTGGCGCACACCTCACCGTCAGCCAACAGTTCAGCCTCGGTCGTGGCCCTGTCTTCGGTCGCATCCACCACGCGTGCCACAAGACGGATCGAGCCGTCT
>JASLRT010000055.1 GCA_030743815.1 Candidatus Neomarinimicrobiota bacterium
CCGGCCGTGCTGTACGGACCGGGAGATGTGCGTCTTGCCCATGCGGCAAATGAATACGTGGAAGTAGAAGAGGTAATCATCGCCACGAAAGTGATGACAGGCATGATCGTTCATTGGTGCGGTGGAAATCTTATCTCATGAAAGTAGACTGCCAGTCTATGATCGGTGAAATAAAGCACGTACTGCTTAAACATCCCAAAGACGCCTATATCGACGATGATCATCTTGAAGATCAGTGGCGGTCTCTGAACTATCTCGGTCCGCCAGACTTCTCCAAATCCATCGCCGACTATGATCACTTCGCTGATCTCCTCCATCAGTTCGACGTAGATGTCCATTTCCTCCCTCCAGCTGAGAAGACCGGCCTCGACTCCATCTACACCCACGATCCGGCGGTCATCACCTCCAGGGGAGCCATCCTATGCAATATGGGAAAAGATCAGCGTCAGGGCGAGCCGGAAGCCATGGGAGAGTTCTTACGGCAGATGGACGTCCCCATTCTCGGCACCATCACCGGTGACGGTAAGCTCGAGGGCGGCGACGTCCTTTGGCTCGATGAGCGAACCGTAGCTGTGGGTGAAGGCTATCGATCCAATGCTGAGGGGATTCGCCAGTTTGGAGAACTGCTTGGCAACCTTGTGGATGAGGTGATCTCCGTCCCCCTTCCACATTGGGCCGGCCCCGCCGACTGCCTCCACCTCCTCTCCTTCATCAGTCCCGTGGATCACGACCTCGCCGTAGTCTACTCCCGCCTCATGCCGGTGCCGTTCCGGGACTATCTGCTCAATCGCGGCATGAGGTTCGTTGAAGTTCCGGACAGCGAGTGGGACTCCATGGCGTGCAACATTCTAGCGGTGGCGCCGCGGAAGATCATCATGATCGATGGCAATCCTATGACACGGGCGGTTCTGGAGGAAGAAGGGGTGGAAGTTTCAGTCTATGACGGGAGTGAGATTTCCCTCAAAGGGGCCGGCGGACCGACGTGCCTCACCCGTCCAGTTCTGAGACTGTAGGACAAGCATCCTGCCACGCTGAAAGACCGCCACGGCGGGGCGCATCTTCTACCTTGCCTGTCCATGCAAATCAAATAGAGTCTATCTAAACGCGTCCAATCCCGTCACATCAGCCCCGATTGCCAGAGTGTGGATCTCGTGAGTCCCCTCATACGTGTAGACGCTTTCCAGATTCATCTCATGCCGCATCACATCGTACTCCTCCATGATACCGTTTGCACCGAGAATCTCTCTGGCAGATCGCACCACCTCCCGCGCCATGGCAACATTGTTCATCTTTGCCATGGAGACTTGCTGCGGTCTCAGCTTGTCCTTATCCTTAATCCGCCCGAGCTGGTAGGCCAGCAGCTGTCCCTTTGTGATTTCCGTTAACATTTCAACCAGCTTCTTTTGCGTCAACTGGAACGCGCCGATAGGTTTATCGAACTGAATTCTCTCCTTCGCATATTCCAGGGCCGTCTCGTAGCACGCCACGGCCGATCCGATGGCGCCCCAGGCGATGCCGTACCTCGCCTGCGTCAGACACGAAAGCGGACCCTTCAGTCCTTCGACTCCCGGCAAAACGTCATCCTCCCCGACTCTGCAGTCATCAAACAGGAGCTCTCCTGTATCTGACGCCCGAAGAGAAAGTTTACCGGTCATCTTTCGACTGGTGAAGCCCGGCGTCTTCTTTTCCACCAGGAAACCTTTGATGATATTGTTCTCACCCTTGGCCCAGACAAGAGCCACATCCGCCAGCGTACCGTTCGTAATCCACATCTTGGCGCCATTAATAATATAGTCGTCCCCCTCTCGCTGGAATCTCGTGATCATTCCCCCTGGATTTGAGCCGTAGTCCGGCTCCGTGAGACCAAAGCACCCCACCGCTTCGCCGGAAGCGAGACGCGGTAGCCACTTCTTCTTCTGATCTTCACTGCCAAAACACCAGATGGGGTACATCACCAGCGCACCCTGAACCGAGGCAAAACTCCTCAACCCGGAATCTCCCCGTTCCAGCTCATGCATGACAAATCCATAAGCCACACTGTTGATCCCGGCGCAACCGTACTCCTCGGGAAGATTTGAACCCAACAGACCGAGTTCACCAAGTCTGCCGATCATTTCGGTGGGGAAAGTTTCATTCTTGTGATGTTCATGGATAACAGGCATGAACTCATTCTGCACAAAATCGTGAACCATCTCTCTGATCGCAAGCTCATCTTCAGAGAGAAGACTGTCTAAATCATAGTAGTCAATGCCGCGATATGGACTCACAATAATTCTCCTTCATATGATAGTTCTAGAACAATTTGTTTTCGGACCGTTCCTGCGCTTCAATCTAACGCGCATCTGCTATGGAATGCCACCAATCTGTTAGATAGACGTCGATCATTTCACGGCGGTATTTCAGCGGCATCATGTCGTTATCCACAGTCTTGCACTCTTTGCGTGCTCGCCGGATCAGATCTTCAAGCGTCATGGAGGAGAGGGGTTGTTCCACAAGAACCGGAGCCATGGATACACCGTTCAGACAGACACGGGCCGTTCCGTCAGAGTCAACTGTTGCCGCAACTGTGAGAGAGGTAAAGTCAACACTTCGCCGCAGACGTAGCTTGCGGAACCACCACCTCTCGGGCTCACGTGCAATTTTAATCTCAGTCAAGATGGCATCATCATCCAAGTGGATATGTTCCTGAATCCCGTCTGCTACATATATGTCCTTCAACGGTATTCCAACTATAGCATCTCTATTGTGTATAACAACTGTCGCCTCCAAGACCATAAGGGCCGGGGCTGTGTCAGACACGTTTCGAGCGAAACACTTATCTTTTCCGCCCGTAACCTGACAGATATCGCCCACTTCCTTGAGACATGAACCGATGGCCTTCCGCCACGCTTTAGACTGGTTGTAAAAGGTACAGCGATTCTGTACCAGAAGATTGCCGCCGATGGTGGCGGACTTGCGCACCACTGGGGTCGCTACCGACTTTGCCGCCTCAGCGATCAGAGGAAATTCGTCCTGTATGACGGCTGCAGTGATAATCTCATCCAGCGTCACCATGGAACCGATGGTGAGTCCGTCCTTACCCTTCTGGATAGCACGCAAGCCATCGATGTCACTCAGATCGATGACCGTCCGCTGCCGAGCGAGTTCCTGTTTGCGGTAGATCTGAATATCTGTACCGCCGCCGAAATAGAGGTAGTCACCCTGATGCTCAGCAGCTTTAACGAGCGCCTCATCTACAGTAGGCGGTCTGATATAGAGAGAATCGTTCAAGCTTCGCTCTTTTCTCTGATCTTATACAGTAGCTTATCAGGAGTGATTGGTAACTCCAACATCCTGATTCCCACAGCATCGAAGATAGCATTGCCGATGGCGGGCAGCACCGGATGAATGGGGCCTTCACCTGCTTCCTTGGCGCCGTAGGGTCCTTCTGCATCATTAGACTCCACAATGGTTATATCCATCTCCGGTGTATCGAGGGTGGTGGGAATCCGATAATCGAAAAAATTAGCGTTCATCTGCTGCCCGTTCTCATAGCGCAATTCTTCTGAAATCGCCTGCCCCAATCCCATGTGGATACTCCCTTCAATCTGACCTTCCACCGCCAGAGGATTGAGCGCTTTACCACAATCGTGTGCACCCCAGATCTTCTCCACTTTCAGTTGTCCCGTGTTGGCGTTTACAACTACTTCGGCCACAAAGGCGCCAAAGCTGTATGCCGGACTGAGACCGGCACCGGATCCCTTGAACTTGCCGCCCATCTTCGGCGAGATATAATGTCCGCTCTCCACAAAGGCACCACGCCCAGCCAGAGCGATCTCCACCCCCTCATCCCAGCTGAGATCCAGAGTGCCGTCCTCACTAACGATACGGCCGTCTTTAAACTTAACACTGTCCGCCGCAACTTTCTTTTCAGCAGAGATCGCTTTCGTCATCTCAAGGCGCAGTTTTTCAACAGCCATTTTAGCGGCATTGCCCACCATAAAGGTGACCCGGCTGGAATAGCTCCCCAAATCGACCGGCGTCGTCTTCGTATCCGCCACCTCGATCTGAACACGATCCATCGGGATGCCCAGCTCTTCAGCCGCAATTTGAACCAGCATGGTATCGCTGCCCTGCCCGATATCGCTGGCGCCGCTGAATACGACAACTCTGCCGTCATAATCGAGCTCGGCATGCACCACCGTCTGTGGGTATCTGTTCCAGTTGATGGGCAGGGCACTACCGCTGATGTAAAAACCGCAAGCGACGCCCAATCCCCGGCCGTACGGCAGCTTACCATAACGCTTATCCCAATCGGACTTCTGCCGGACAGCCTTCAGGCAGTCGCGGACACCGTTACTGGTGATGCGCAGTTGCCCCGCCGTCAGCGTATTCTCCGACAGGAAGTTACTATCTCTCAGATCGCAAGGATTGATACCCACATCGTGAGCCAGCATATCCAGCACCACTTCCACGGCATAGCGAGGATTGACTGCTCCGTGACCGCGCATGGCGCCGCACTGAGGCTTGTTGGTATACGTCCGCCGGGTCCTGAAACCGAAGCTGTCTATTTTATAGGGTCCTTGAAGCAGAACGCCGTTGTAATATGTTGTCACCACACCAAAGCTGGCGTAGGCGCCACCATCAATTACGGTATCCGCATTCAGGGCGGTGATAATTCCATTCTTGTCACAGCCTACACCTATGGTCATGTCAGTGGGGTGGCGGCCGTGATTGGTGAGAAAAACTTCTTCCCGGGAAAAGGTGCATTTCACCGGACGGTGCGTCTTCATTGCCAGGTAGGAAGTGATCAGTTCATGAGGGAAAGGATCGCTCTTGCCGCCGAAGCCGCCGCCCAAAGCTGGCTTCTTTACCCGGATCTTTCGTTTCGGCAGTTCTAGCACCTTCGCCAGCGTCTCGTGCAGATAGTGTGGAACCTGGGTGGCGCTGATCACCGTGAGGGTTTCGTCCCGGTTCCAGATGGCAACGGTACTGTGAGGTTCAGTAAAGGCGTGAGTTACACCGGCAAACTTGAACGATTCCGTCCTGCTGAAAGGTGACGCCTCCAGCGCCTCTTCCGGCTGATTGAATCGCAACTCGGCCATCTTATGGATATTCTTTCCATCCTTGGTATGGCTGTGGATTTTCTCATCCGCAGCGCACTCTTCCATCGAATCCTCAGGAGAGAGAAAGGAGCGGATGGGATCGTATTTAACCTTGATCAGTCCGGCGGCTTCTCTTGCAATATCAGGCGTCTCCGCGGCCACCGCCGCCACAATCTCTCCCGCGTAGCGAACCTTGTCCACCGCCATGGCGGTCTCATCGGGACTGATGGGCAGAATGCCGAATGAGATAGGCATATCCTCACCCAAGGTCACAGCCCGGACGCCGGGGAAGTTGTCAGCTGCAGAGGTATCAATCTCTTTGATGCGGGCGTGACCATGAGGACTCCTGAGAAGGCCCACATACAGCATGTCGGGATAGCGGAAATCATCGGTGTACATGGCCCGACCCGTCACTTTCTGAACGGCATCAATATAGGGCGTCCGTTTTCCGATGGGCCCGTTCACTTCCTCATCTCCTCTGCAGCATCCTTCACAGCTTCAATGATCTTCTTGTAGCCGGTGCAGCGGCACAGATTGCCCGACAATCCTTCCTTGATGTCATCTATGGATGCATCGCGATTCTCTTCCAGAAAAGGGATGGCTGTCATCACCACTCCGGGCGTGCAGAAACCACACTGCATGCCGCCATTTTCTACCATATGTTTCTGAACCGGATGCAGTCCGTCACCAGCGGTAACCCCTTCAATGGTAAGAATCTCTCGCCCTTCACATCTCATGGTGGGCGTTATACAGCTTAACACAGGTTTCCCGTCCAAGAGGACGGTACAGCAGCCGCAGGTCGCCTCATCGCATCCCAGTTTAGTTCCCGTCAGATAGAGCCGCTCACGAAGGGTGACGAGCAGAGTTTCATGAGGCTTAACCAGGAGCGTCCTGGTGAAGCCGTTCACAGTCAGTTCAATCTGCTCCATATGTCTCTTTTGCAATAGTTCCGCTTATACAATACACAGATAGCGCGCCCTGTCAGCGGTCCTTCCACTCAGCCTTACGCTTCTCCATGAAAGAGGCGATACCTTCACTGGCATCGTGGGACGCCATCAATTCATCTGTATAAAACTTGGCCAGCTTGCTAAGCTCGCTCTTCAGAGTTGCGTTAAACTGTTTTCGCGCGGCCCGCACAGCAAATTTGAGCGATGAAGCACTCTTAGGCAGAATCTGTTTGTGAATCCACTCGTCGGCCCCCTCCAGCATTGTTTGCCGATCGTCAAATATCTCTGTCACTAGGCCGGCAGTCAACGCCTCTTCCGCAGTCATACTCCTCCCGGTCAGGAGCAAATCATCAGCTCGCGTCTGACCGATCTTCATCGGTAGAATCAGCGAAGCCGGTGGCGCGAAGACACCTAAATTGATTTCGGGCTGTCCCAGTCTGGCGCTGTTGTCAACGAAGAGGAAGTTGCACATGATGGCCAGTTCCAATCCACCTCCGAGACACTGCCCTGAGACCAGCGCCATGGTGGGCGTGGCCAGATCGATGAGTGTCAGGAAAAGTCCGTGGAAATGACGCAACATTTCTGGTGCATTTTCCTTTGAATGTTCAGGCACCGATGCTCCAAAACTGAAATGATCTCCTGCACCTGTAAACTGAATAAGCTTAACGTCCGCCCCAGTTTCCTCAAGTTCAGACTGCAGTGCCATCATCATTTCCGCATCCAGGACATTTGCTTTGGGTGCATTAAGTGTGAACCGGACCACCTGGCCGCTAAAAAGTGATTCTGTGGTTATTTCCCCCATGGTTATTTAGGCAAAATCGCTTCCACCAACTCATCATCCCACGGATGCCCTTCCGCCAGCATCCGGCGCAGTTTGATGAAGTCCACTTCACGATTACCTTTCGGCCCCTCATTAAATGCCCTGAATCCCGCCTTCGCCTCCGTCATCATGTTCAGCGCGAGCCAGTCGCGATTGGTCTGAGCATTCTGATCCCAGTGCTCCAGCTTCTTCTTGCGCATACTGTTCAATGTTTTGCTGGTACAATCAGGCATCATATACATCAGCTTCGTCGCCAGGGCGTTGACCGCGTCATCCAGCGGCGTCAGATCAATTTCTCCCTTGGCAAGGAGTTCTTTGCCTGCTTTTAGATCGTCGCCCGATTTGCGTCTGCCGTAAATGACTTCACCTGAACCGTCCAACCAGTGGTCGGTAACCACCAGCGGATTACGTACGAATTCGCCATCCACTTTCAATACCGGCACCGCATCTGAAATCAACCCAAAAGTCTTAGACTCATAGGCGCCCCACATCTCGCACAGGGTACAGCTCTGCATGGCGCGCTCGATACCTACATAGAGGTGCAGAAAATCAGTACTGCCACCGTCCGGGGCGCTGCCGTGCTTCGGTCCCGCCTGGCCAAACACCGCCAAGTCGCTGGCAACGGTAAAATCGCACGCCATGCCTATCTCTTGACCGCCGGCAATACGCATGCCGTTTACTCGGCAGATGACAGGCTTGTCGCAGTGAAGAATCGATGTAATCATATCGTTGAACAGACGCATGTACTGCTTGTACTCTGTCGGACGTCCAGTGTAGTACTCGGCATATTCCTTAGTATTGCCGCCGGTGCAGAACGCCTTATCGCCCACAGCCGTGAATACAACTGCCACCACTGAGCGGTCATTAGAGGCTTGCCGGAAAGCAAGAATAATCTCCTTTACAGCCGCTGTGGTGTAGGAATTGTACTGCTGCGGATTGTTCAGGAAAATCCAGGCGTTATATAACCCTTCTACGGTTTCACTGTCCTTATCGATACACGGACGCAATTCATAAATAATCTCCTTGAAGTCCACTTCTGTAATGTTGTGACTGGTAAGATTTTTATTCATCGTTTTCTATTTCACCTCCACAATGATCTAATCAAAATCGGGAATAAGCACAGACCGCTTTACCAGCTTATGTGCCAGCATCTGCTGAAACACTTCGTTGATAGTGGACATGGGTCTGGTCTCGGTAAATGGGCTCAGTTCCACTTGCCCCTCAGCAACAAGATCGATGATCTCAGCATAAAGTTCAGGCTTACAGCCCCACGTACCGATCACCTGCCCATCGAAAGCCATCAGATTGCTCAGGCGCACTTCCAGCTTATCCATGGTAAAGCCGACGATGGAGAGTGTGCCGGCGGTGCCGAGGAGTGCATAGGCAAGTTCCTGCCCCGCTTTCGTCCCTGACATCTCAAAGATCTTCCATCCATACGGCAGCACGCCAAGATCTTTACCGATTTCTTTCACCTGGCGCTTAATCTCCTTGATTTTGAGTCCTTCTGAATTCAGCCTTCTTTCGATGCCAGCCTTTTTCAGGCAATCCAGTCTGTCCTGTGATATATCGATAGCCAGAATATGCGCGCCGAAGACCTTCGCCAACTGGGCACCGTAAATGCCGATTCCGCCAACGCCGATGACAACAGCGAAATCACCGCTCTTCAAGCCACTCTTAACAATGACCTGATAGGGAGTTGAAACAGCGTCAGCGATGACTGCAAGTTCAGCCAGACTGTGCCGGGAGATGGCAGCTTCAGACACTGTGGCCACGTATCTGGACGGCGCAACCACATGGCTGGCGAATCCACCATGAAAATCGTTGCCGGGCATTTTCTGACGCTGGCAAATATTACTCCTGCCTTGCTTGCACAGTTCACACTCGCCACACGGCAGTACTGCCGGAATGATGACCGCTTTTCCTACAAGTTCAGGAGGTCCTTCCAGCACGGTGCCGCTGATCTCGTGCCCCAGAACAAGAGGTAGTTCGTGGCGGGTGGGAACGCCATAGTGCCAGAAGCTCAGATCTGTATGACAGACACCACATCCAGCTACTTCCACAAGAACGTCCTCCTTCCCGATTTCCGGCACGGGAAGCTCCACCTTTTCAAAAGGCTCATCGCGGCCCGTCATCTGATAAGCGCTAATCTTATCCATCACCGTATCCCGCCTCCACTAACTTCACCATAGCTGTCAAAGCAGAATTGAGGGGCGTAGCTATTTCGTGCTTGTTGCCGTACAGCTCAATCTTTCCATTGAGATAATCAATCTCTGTCAGAAGACCATTCTCCACATCCACGAGCATAGTCGGCTTGTGTGCGCCACCCTTATTGAGATAATCGATAGCAGTTGCAGGAAAGTCATCATCGAGTTCGACTCCTTCGGCTTGCGCTACCTCTAACGATTCTTCAATAATCCCCTCCACCATTTGGAGAGTAGACGGAAATGACATCACTTCACCCATGGTTTTACCTGTCACAGCGCAGAGGGCACAAAGGGCGTTATTGAGAATCACCTTTTCCCAGATATGGAGCTGAATATGGGAAGACGATTCTGTCGTCAGTCCAGCGGAGTTTAGAGCTTCTATAAATCCGGCTTCGATCGCCCTCCCCGCATCGGACATGGCGGCCACGTAATTAGGTGGATTGAAGAAAGTGACATTAACAACACCTGCTTGTGTCTCATCTTCTGACTTTACCAGGTTGCCGGCGAAATTGATCACCATGCGCAGAGTCCTGTCCGCCGAGAAGAGAGTGCTTATGTCATCCTCTGTCCCGAGGCCGTTCTGGGCACTCATCAGAAAAAAATTACCTGAATCGATCCGGCCGATCTCCTCTAGAACAGAAACGAGATAAGGACATTTTACAGCGATGATAACCAGATCCATTTGATAACCGGACAGCTCACTGATAGAGCGTACTGTATCCGAGGCAGGCAATGTCTTATGGATGGAGTTGCGCAACACGATCCCGTTCTTACCGATTACGTCCAACCTTGCCTGACTCACATCACAGATGACAACGTCAGCTCCCGCCTCGAGAAGATGGGCTGACAGTATGGAACCTATGGGACCGGCACCCACTACAGCAACTGAAAGTTTAGCCCGATCGTTCATTCAGTCATCTTCCATTCCAACCAATAAATCTACTCTCAAATCTTCTTCTAACTTACCCGATAATTTACTCAACAAGTCTCGATTTCAGCCCGGTTCTTTGCGTGTTGGGTAATAGTGGAGAGTATCACGACAGGGTAACTTCTCCAGAATCAGCGCTACTCAAATCCGGCTGATTCTCTCCGAGATTAATGACGAAAACATCTTCCCTGATCGGTTCTTCAGAATCGTAAAGACTTTCTATCTCCGCTTTGAACACTTTAGCGACAATATTGGGCGCCAGTTTCATGGAAGGGGTCAGCTCTCCATCCTCAATCGTCAATTCATGATCGATGAGCATAGCTCTCTTCAGACGGGCATACTTGGCGGCGGTGAGATCATTCCACCTCATCAGGCAGTTGTTAAGGCATTGAAAATACTCACCAAGATTCTGTGGACATTGACACCCTTCCATCAGCTGGGATTCGTCTGGTTTTTGGCAAAACATGGCCGAATTGGGAAAAAGCAGGGCGACAGGATAGTCTCTTCCATTGCCTGTCACAAAAGCGTGAGCAAGATAGGCACAATCCTTATAGATGAGACTCTCAATTTCCGTGGGGACGACTTTTTCAGCATTTGACAGTTTGAAGATACGGTCTTTGCGCGCGATCAGTCGAAGCCCTGTTTCTACACATTCCCCTACATCTCCCGTCCGGAACCAGCCGTCTTCAGCGAGTACTTTCCTGGTTTCTTCAGGATTGTTGAAGTATCCCTTCATGACGTTCGGGCCTTTGACCAAGATTTCCCCATCATCCTCCAGTTTGAGGGTGATGCCGGGAATTGACTTGCCCACAACGCCTCTTTTCCTAGGGACATGGGGATCGGTCACGGTACAGCACGGGGACGTTTCCGTCAGACCCCACCCTTCATAGACAGGGATCTGCCTGCTTTCGAACATGTCGGAAATGCTTTTCGGTAGCGGTGCGGCGGCGGTAAATACAAATCGTAGTTCATCGTGGAATATGAGCCGTTCAATCTCTTCATCCTGCAGAATCAGTGTGGCGATATTCTGATATATACGCGGCACGCTAAAAAAGACTGTCGGGCGTACCTTGCGCCAGTTACTCATGAGCATCTCAGTATCTTTGCCAAAGCTGTTTTCAAGGGACAGAACAGCGCCGTTACAAATGGCGGCATACTTCTCAAAAATGCCGCCGAAACTATGATGCCACGGAAGATAGGAAAGAAACCTGTCCTTATCACTGAGTTGCCAGAGAACACGCATGGCCGCCTGCTGAGACAGGATATTACTGTGCGTCAGTTGAACACACTTGGGCTTCCCCATGGTACCAGAAGTGTACATCATAAGACAGACCTCGTCAGAGGCCACCTCTCCCCCAGCAATCTCCTCGACTGGAGACGAAGCTAACAATTCGGTAAAGGAGACACAGTTTTCGCTGCAGCTCGAGAGAGCATCAAAATGAATAATCCTGTCAAACTTGTCTGGAGCACGCATTTTATCGTACTGCGACTCATCAGCTACAGCAACAAACTTTGGCTCACAGAACTCAACCAGGCGATCGGCCCAGTCCGCGCTGTAGCCGGCAAAGATGGGCACCGCCCTTCCTCCCATGGCCATGACGGCCAACTCCAGCTCAAGCATCTCCTGCCTGTTGGGAGACAGGATTGCCATTCGGTCTCCCGGCCGTAAGCCGACGGACTCAAGATAGTACTGAATAGATATTACGTGTTGCCGAAACTGGTTCCACGACAGGGGTGCATACTCACCATCCTGTATCTCCTGGTAGATTGGGTGATCTGAGAAATCTGAGGCATTTCTGTTGAGCATCTGCGCCAGATTAAGGGAGTATTGCGGAAGTTGAAGGTCACTCTGAAGAAGAGGGGGTTCTGACATACGTCTTCCCTTACACTATGTAGATGAAAGTAGACCTGGCACGTGATTCAGGCTTTCCAAGGAAGAGCATATCACCCGTTGTCGCATCATCAGACCCGTTTCTCTCAAGAGATCATTCTCTTTGTGCCAGCGGCTGTCAGGCGATGGACTGAATAAAGGAGTCCAGTTGATCTGAGACTTTCTTCTCATCGAAAAATCTGGCATCCACCATATCCGCCTCAATCACCAGCGTAGGGATTCCAGCTTCTTCAAGTCCCGGCAGGCGCCGTTTTACATAGCTGTTCCATCTGCCACAACTGTTATTCCAATGGGCCACAATACCGTCGGCCTGGTAGTCTTTCACCATGTCCAGCGTCCAGTTCAAAATCCACTCCTTCGACCGGTTCATGGTGTTCCAAGCATAGCGCTTAACCAGCGATTCCATGGGCGCCGAACTGTCGAAATCGAACCACCAACTGTGGGTGTACGTGCTGGCAACAAAAGCGGTTTGACGTTCTTCGCAAAACTTGGCCAGCCAGTTTTTTCGCGGCCAGATGGGGATGGCATCCCACACCAAACGTACTTTCTCACCAGGGACAGCCTCTACTCCGTTGGCAATTCTCTCTTCCAATTCTTTCAAAAGAGATTCATAGTAGTCCGTACATTTCTTGTCACCGCGGGCAATTACAATAGGCGCCATGGCGGTAAATGCATCAATATTCGTCCACGGTGTGGGACGCTTGCGCGCCGTTTCAAGACACTGCTGCCAAAATTTATTGGCTCTGTCTGATTCGGCTACGATTTCGGCAAGACGTTCCTCATCAAAACTCAGATTAAAACGGTGCTCAATTTCAGCGATATGTCGCCGTATCTCGCTGGCGAATTGATTCAGTTCCTCTGGTGTGTGCCCCTCAGCCTTAGTTAAAGGAGGAGCATGCAACACGTAATGCGGCACATCCTTACCTCGCTCATCAAAGATCTCTTGGACCTCATCGCCCCATCTCTCTACAACAGAACACTGACTGTCACAGGCATAAAACATATCAGGGTCAGGGAGGCCATTGATAGGAGATTCAGCATCACCCAACAGTATCCCCATATCACTCAAAGAATAAGTACAAAATTTCGGCGGCTGTAATTTTCTCTTCTTGGAGAGATCAATCGCCTCCCAGCTATATGGATGATCGGGATTGCGATCTTTTGACAGGGCACCCAGAATAGCGGCGTGATTTTCCGGATAGACTGGAATAATATCCATGGCCATCAAGATTTCTGCGGGTGCAAATGCTGAACACCATGCTATCGGTTTACCGCTGTTCTTTACCTCATCGTACCAGCCAAAGATGTCAAATGTGGTCTGAAGGCGCACCATTCTGTTACTCCTGATTTATATATCCAACGCTATGCAAAAGATCCATCCAATGCAAACGTCTTACTAATGAAATAACTTGATTTGCTCATATTTTTTTTCTGGTCCAGATTGTCTGCATCTTTTCTCCGCAACTAGTGAAGCACGCTTCACAATCTACCCCTAAAGGACGATCTTCGGACGCCATAGGTTCGAGATGGATTTCCCTCCCCATGGAAGTAAAAAGTTCAACCATTTCCGAGAGACGCGGTTCACCGCAGGTGAATTGTTTTTCCCACCCGTCGGCCTCAAACGCCACATCTCTTGGTGTTTCAGCTACACCATACAGTTCACTCATGACTCTGCTATCACTTTTGTTAGTCGCTGCCGTGCCAGAACAGCGGCACCTAAGGCCGTGGCATATTGCGGCATGTCATCTTTTGCAACATTGACTTCTCCCTCGAGAGATTCAATGAGCATTTTCACCATAGTAGGAAAGCGGATAATGCCTCCAGCCAGCGTGAATTGCGGTTCCATCCGGACCCGTTTCATCAACTGGACGCACCGCTTAACCAGAGAGAACATAGCGCCCCGCATAATGTCCGCCGGTGCTGAGCCGATGGAGAGCTGGTTAATAACTTCAGATTCAGCAAATACGGCGCAAACACCTGAGATTGAGACACCGTCATGTGAAGTATGAACCAGGGGGCCAATTTCTTCGGTTGAATAGCCCATGTAGTGAGCGGTCTTTTCCAGGAATGCCCCTGTACCGGCAGCACATTTATCATTGAGTCTGAAAGACTTTACCTTCACCTTATCGTCAAGGCGACTTGCTTTCATGGTCTGCCCGCCGATATCGAGCACCGTCCGGGTGTCAGGAAAGAAGAAGTTTGACCCTCGTGCTGTGGCAGTAAGGTCTGTAACGGTAAGATCACAGAAGGGGACACGGTGGCGACCATAGCCGGTAGCTATAACATAGTCGACCTGATCTCTGGTCAAGCTATTCTTTTCCAGAACTTTATCATATACCCTTTCAGCTGCCTTATCCAGCTTGAATCCAGTTGAATCCATGGCTCGACCTACAATTTCACTGTCCGGCGACATAACGATCGCTTTAGTATAGGTAGAACCGACATCAATTCCAGCAACGTAACTCATGCTTCAGCTCCTGCAGGCATCCTGCTGGTCATAATGTGGTCCATGGCGAAGAGGGCTGCACCGATAGCGCCCATGTAGTGAGAATCTTCACTCACGTTGACTCCCATGCCCATGTTTTGATTGAGAACTTCTATCATGCCGCTGTTTTTGGCCACACCGCCGGTGAAGGTTACTTCATTCTCGATTCCCACCCTGCGCAATAGTGCAATAGAGCGGGAGGAAATGGATTGATGAACTCCCATGAGGATATCTTCAATTTTCTTCCCCTTACCCAGCCACGATAGAACTTCCGTCTCGGCAAAAACGGTACAGGTGGTACTGATTCGGACCGGTTTCTCTGATTTCAGCGCTGTGGGACCCAAGTCATCTATGGGAATATCCAGCGCTACGGAGGCAGCTCCCAGAAAACG
>JASLRT010000056.1 GCA_030743815.1 Candidatus Neomarinimicrobiota bacterium
ACCCCTACACTTAGTTGCCAGCGGTTCGGCCGGGGACTCTAAGAGGACTGCCTGGGATAACCAGGAGGAAGGTGGGGATGACGTCAAGTCCGTATGTCCCTTATGTCCAGGGCTACACACGTGTTACAATGGCCGGTACAATGGGTCGCGAAACCGCAAGGTGAAGCCAATCCCAAAAAACCGGCCCCAGTTCGGATTGGAGTCTGCAACTCGACTTCATGAAGTCGGAATCGCTAGTAATCGCGTATCAGCACGACGCGGTGAATACGTTCCCGGGTCTTGTACACACCGCCCGTCACGCCATGGAAGCCGGTAGTGCCCAAAGCAGGTGGCCTAACCTTCGGGATGGAGCCTGTTAAGGTAAGACTGGTAACTGGGGCGAAGTCGTAACAAGGTAGCCGTACCGGAAGGTGCGGCTGGAACACCTCCTTTCTAAGGAGTAATCCCATCCTGAGATTTCGGGATTGGGATATGGTCGAACTTGTCACTCTCTCCCTGCGCATACCTTTTATTTTTTTGGGCTTGTAGCTCAGGTGGTTAGAGCGCACGCCTGATAAGCGTGAGGTCGGAAGTTCGAGTCTTCCCAGGCCCACAGTTATTTGAAAAGAGTTGATCGAACTTGATATCGTGAGACTGGGGCTGTAGCTCAGATGGGAGAGCGCGGGCTTTGCAAGCCTGAGGTCGCCGGTTCGATCCCGGTCAGCTCCACAAGAATTATTGAGGTGATTTTATTACCTCATAATTGTTTTTTGACAATTGGTTAGCAAAGCATCGACGCGTTTGCAAAGAATACTGAAGCCTTTGGTAAAGCTACTAAGGGCGTACGGTGGATGCCTTGGTACATGGAGGCGATGAAGGACGTGATAAGCTGCGATAAGCCTCGGGAAGGTGCAAACAACCTTAGATCCGAGGATTTCCGAATGGGGCAACCTGTCTCGGGTTATGCCGGGACACTCCCAGTTGAACACATAGGCTGGGTTGAGCTAACGGGGCGAATTGACACATCTAAGTAACCCTAGGAAAAGAAAACAATCGTGATTTCCTCAGTAGCGGCGAGCGAACAGGAAAGAGCCAAAACTTCGATCATGTTAAAGTCCGTAGACGTTGTGATTGGAGTGTTGTGAGGCAGTTCCGGAGTCTGTTACGGAAGATTCGGGGAGTCAAAAAACCTGATGTTAGTTGAACGGCATGGAAAGGCCGGCCATAGAAGGTGATAGTCCTGTAAACAAAAACTGATGGTCTCCCTGGGAACTGTTCTCGAGTAGCACGGTACACGTGAAATTCCGTGTGAAACTGCCAGGACCATCTGGCAAGGCTAAATACTCCCATGTAACCGATAGTGAACTAGTACCGTGAGGGAAAGGTGAAAAGTACTCCTAACGGAGAGTGAAATAGAACCTGAAACCGTATGCCTACAAGCAGTCGGAGTTCCGATTTATCGGAATGACGGCGTGCCTTTTGCATAATGAGCCAGCGAGTTGCTCGTATGTTGCAAGGTTAATCCCGTTATGGGAGGAGCCGCAGCGAAAGCGAGTCTGAACAGGGCAATTCAGTAACATGCGGCAGACCCGAAGCCGAGTGATCTATCCATGGCCAGGTTGAAGCGACAGTAACATGTTGTGGAGGACCGAACCCACCAGGGTTGAAAACCTGGGGGATGAGCTGTGGATAGGGGTGAAAGGCCAATCAAACTCGGCGATTTCTGGTTCTCCCCGAAATGCCTTTAGGGGCAGCGTCGTGGAAGTGCCTCGGGGGTAGAGCACTGGATGGACTAGGGGCCCTACAAGGTTACCAAACCCAACCAAACTCCGAATACCGAGGTTACGATCCCCGGCAGTGAGGCCACGGGGGATAAGCTTCGTGGCCGAGAGGGAAACAACCCAGACCAACAGCTAAGGTCCCAAAATCTGAGTTAAGTGACTAAGGATGTAAGATTGCACAGACAGCTAGGAGGTTGGCTTAGAAGCAGCCATCCTTTAAAGAAAGCGTAATAGCTCACTAGTTAAGGAATCTTGCGCCGATAATCTCCGGGACTGTTAAACTCAGTACCGAAGCTCTGGTCCCGGCACATTTGTGTCGGGAGGTAGGGGAGCGTTCCATCAACCTGTGAAGTCCTAGACGGGAGTCGGGATGGAGGAAATGGAAGTGAGTATGCTGGCATGAGTAGCGATAATTCCAGTGAAATTCTGGGACACCAAAAGCCTAAGGTTTCCTGAGTAAAGTAACTCTGCTCAGGGTTAGTCGGTCCCTAAGCCGAGGCCGAAAGGCGTAGGCGATGGATAACAGGTGAATATTCCTGTACCACCCAATCATCGTTTGAACGATGGGGGGACGCAGAAGTGAAAGATCAGCCCGGTTTTGATTGTCCGGGTTTAAGTGTGTAGGGAGTTCTGGCAGGCAAATCCACCGGAACCATCCTGAGACACGAATAGGAGGGCCTAGCCCACAAACTGATCCTAATCATGCTGCCAAGAAAATCCTCTAAGTGAGATTTTTGGGTGACCGTACCGTAAACGGACACACGTAGGCGAGAAGAGTATTCTAAGGTGCTTGGGTTAATCGTGGTAAAGGAACTCGGCAAATTGGCCCCGTAACTTCGGGAGAAGGGGCGCCTCAAGTAGGTAAAGGCCTTCGCGGCTGGAGCCCAAAGAGGTCGCAGAAACCAGAGTCGGGCGACTGTTTACCAAAAACACAGGTCTCTGCTAATCAGCAATGAGAAGTATAGGGACTGACACCTGCCCGGTGCTGGAAGGTTAAGGGGAGTTGTTAGCGCGCAAGCGCGAAGCAGTGAACCGAAGCCCCAGTAAACGGCGGCCGTAACTATAACGGTCCTAAGGTAGCGAAATTCCTTGTCGGGTAAGTTCCGACCCGCACGAATGGTGTAACGACTTGACTACTGTCTCTACCACGAGCCCAGCGAAATTGCAGTGTCGGTGAAGATACCGGCTACCCGCGGCAGGACGGAAAGACCCCGTGAACCTTTACTACATCCTGACATTGGGTTTTGGTTATGTATGTGTAGGATAGGTGGGAGGCTTTGAAGCTCGGACGCTAGTTCGGGTGGAGCCAACCTTGAAATACCACCCTTATATTGCTGAAATTCTAATTCCGACCCTTGAATCAGGGCGGGAAACAGTGTCAGGTGGGTAGTTTGACTGGGGCGGTCTCCTCCTAAAAAGTAACGGAGGAGCCCAAAGGTTCCCTCAGCACGGACGGTAATCGTGCAAAGAGTGCAAAGGCATAAGGGAGCTTAACTGCAAGGCCGACAGGCCGAGCAGGTGCGAAAGCAGGGCTTAGTGATCCGGTGGTCCCGAATGGAAGGGCCATCGCTCAACGGATAAAAGGTACTCCGGGGATAACAGGCTTATCGCCTCCGAGAGCTCATATCGACGAGGCGGTTTGGCACCTCGATGTCGGCTCATCACATCCTGGGGCTGAAGAAGGTCCCAAGGGTTGGGCTGTTCGCCCATTAAAGTGGTACGTGAGCTGGGTTTAGAACGTCGTAAGACAGTTCGGTCCCTATCCGCCGTGGGCGCAGGAAACTTGAGGGAAGCTGTTCCTAGTACGAGAGGACCGGAACGGACGAACCTCTGGTGCACCAGTTGTCTCATCAGAG
This sequence comes from Candidatus Neomarinimicrobiota bacterium, assembly GCA_030743815.1. NCBI lineage: Bacteria > Pseudomonadati > Fidelibacterota > Fidelibacterota bacterium. Next base: position 3,617 of record JASLRT010000056.1, read on the forward strand.
GCACTGCTGGGTAGCTACGTTCGGCAGGGATAAGCGCTGAAAGCATATAAGCACGAAGCCCTTCCCAAGATAAGGTTTCCCTCCCCGACATTTGTGTCGGGGGTAAAGGCCTCCCGTAGACTACGGGTTTGATAGGTCACAGGTGTAAGTCCGGTAACGGATTTAGCCGAGTGATACTAATTGGCCGTCAGGCTTTATCGAATCCTTTGTATTCTGGAACGATCAGGCTAAGTACTGACCATAAATATTCTCTCGGTGACGATAGTGCAGGGGAAACACCCGATCCCATTCCGAACTCGGTAGTTAAGCCCTGTTGCGCCGATGGTACTGCCTTGGAGACGAGGTGGGAGAGTAGGAAGTCGCCGGGGATTCTTGGAAACCCTCAATCGGTTCGATTGGGGGTTTCTCTTTTCTTGGGTTTTACGCATGGGATTTGAAGCTCGGGTTGAGAGACTGAAGTTCGCCTCAGGTACTTCCACGTTAGTCAGCGGAAAAACTTCAGTAGGGTAGTTTTCAGATATCGATGCCTCCCGGTTCCATCGTTAAACTAGCGTCATGTTATCTTTCTTATTCCTTTTCATTGATTTACTTCTTATTGCGACCTAAGTTAAGGACAGAAATTCAAATGATAATCCTTACAATTTTTTGACGTGCATCACATAAAGTACCGATCTTTTTAGTTAAATTTTTACTAAGGAAAGAATGATGTGAAAATATCGGGAAAAAACATACTATTAGTCCTCCCCTTGTTGCTTCTCACACTGGAAGCCCAATCAGTTAAGCTGCTCCCTCAACCGGGTTTCGTTCCTTACGCTACGTACTATCTGAGTTCCATTGATATCAAGACAGGTTCCTCAGATGTCATGTTCTTCGGTTACCTATTGTCGGAGGAAAACGGTGACTATGAATCGCGTGAAGTGTGGGCAAAAATCGAGTTTGAGGTTTCCATGCTTTCAGCCGCGCTAGGTGTCACTGAACGAATGACGGTGATCAAGGTTGAAACTGCCCCGTTCCGCATGTATGCTGACCTCCGACTGGATAATCGTCAACTCTCCATAGAAACCACTTCTCTCTTTGATCTCGATTCTCCTCCCAATGAGATTCCGCTCGCAGTCCGGGTTCTCGATCAGATGGATATAGCCAAATTCGAGAGTCTCTTGAGCTCAGTCGTTACCACAGGAAAACTTGCCGATGGTCAATATTCTTTTCATCTGGTACTGAAATCGGGGTCTTCGGATGATGAAGGCAGTCTGACACTGAGTGACGAAATGAGTGAAACAGTGCTTGTAACCTCACCAACCTCTCTGAACCTGATAGGTCCTGGCGGAGTTCTCGCGGATACAAGTATGAATATGAACTATTCGCTCTACCCTATCTTTCAGTGGGAGACTGATCCGTGTCCGGGTTGTGAATCGCTCATCAGAATTGGCCAGTTCAAATCGGATTCACACAGTTCGGCAGAAGAAGCAATTGAAGATTTGACTGTCCTACCCATGGATCAGACTCAAGAATGGGAGTCGACAGGTATTGCCACGAGTTTTCAATACCCTTTCTCAGGCGCCATCGATCTGGTTCCTGGTGAAGTTTACGTCTGGCAGGTGCAGAAGCGTCTGCCTACTACTGCCGGAAGTGAAGCATTTACCAGCCCTATCTTTGCCTTCAAGATGGCGGATTCATCTGAACCGCCAACTACCGGCACCGAAGCCCTTCACCCAATCGTCCAACAATTGATGGAAATCATGGGCGAGCAGCAGTTCAACGCTTACTTTGGTCCGGATGCGGAACTGGGAGGATTCTCGCCGTCAGGGACGTACGAAATAAACGGCATGGAAGTATCTGTTGATGCCGTGTTTACGCTCCTTAACGAGATCAGAAACCAGTCCGTGTCCATCATAAGTATATCGGTGGAGTAGACCGATGTCACTCCTTCACAAATCCAAAACGATCAGCTACTATCTTTTGGTAACTATTCTTGGCGGATTGACGCTGGTATCTGCGGCTGACAGAGTGGCTGTGACTACCAAGGTAAAGGGTACCGTAGAATTAAGATCCGCGGGCAGCAATAACTACAAGGAAGTTACGCCCGGAACTGTCCTGTTCGACGAAGACTTCATCCGTACCGGCGCCAACGGCTTTCTTGTACTGGTCTACCTTGATGATAAGAGTATGCTGAAAGTTAAAGGTAACACTGGCGTCGAAATCAAGGGTAAACGGACTGGTGATGGTATCTCCAAGAAAGTAGACATGACCGGCGGCACGCTTAAGGTGGATGTGTCCAAGCGGCGTAAGGGTGATTTTATAGTTACAACCCCAACTTCAGTGGCGTCCGTCAAAGGGACATCATTCTGGATGGTGTCAACTCCCGGATCTGATGATCAATGTTTCGGTCTCGAAGGATTAGTGGAACTGCTCAATCAGGTTTCCGGAACTGTCGTTACGGTAGGTGCTGACCAGACAGCCACATCATCCGCCGATGGGACGATCGGTGTTGAACCGACTGTTGCCGGCCAAGCTCCCGAGGATGAAGACGAAGCCGCCGCGGAGATGAAGGAACTCAAGATTCGCTTTCAGGATGCTGAGGGAGAAGAACGGATTCTGATTATCAAGTATAACTGAATCAGACCCGATCTTTTCCAGGCAACATCCATTATTCCCGGTTTTCCCCCGTTACACCTGTTGACCATCTTAATATCATGTGCACTACCATAATACAGATGATTAGGCGATCATTCTTTTTTCTCTTAATCATTTTACCACCGATGGCGCAGGCGCAGACACTGTACCATGTTCCTCCCGCGGGCGCGGTTTCAGGCCAGACTGTTGAGTTCGAAGCTATTCTCGTGGGTCAGGGAACGGTAGTGGAAGCTAAAGTTTTTCACCGCACTGCAGGTCAGAACGGTTTTCATGAAACTCGCATGGCCCTTTCAGCTGGTGTCTGGAGAACAGTAGTTTCTCCCGAATTTGTCACCGAACAAGGATTAGAGTATTCCATCATTTTCAATCTTGACAACGGTTCATCAGTCGCCTTCCCACAGGATGGTCCGCTGGAATCGCCACATTTTCTGAATGTCACTCCGGCGCCTGAAAGAACGACGGCATCGGCACAGCGAAGTAAGAAAACCAGCTCAAAACTCAAAGCAGACATTCTGGTCATCAGTCCGGAAGAGGGGGGACTTGTCACCTCAAAGGAGGTTTTGATTGCAGCATCTCTATTCAATGTGGACGGTGTTGACAGTTCTGCGGTTCGACTTTCAATCGACAATCGCGATATTACTCTACAGGCAGCTATAAGCTCAGAAACTGTCACCTGCTCAGTGAGCGATCTAGAAGATGGTTTACATACGGTTAGAATTGAAATGACTAACATATACGGGTATGATCTCCAGCCTGTGACGTGGTCGTTTAACGTGGGATCGGCGGGTGAGGCGTTATTGGCTGCCGTCGAAGAGTTCAAGTACAGCGGTAAGATTCGCTCAGATGCTTCCCTCGATCGTGTCGGTGATCAGGTCCTTTCCATCGGACAGACAGCGACGAATTTTGAAGCGGGGTGGGAATGGTTCAATGTTAAGGCAAATGTACGGCTGGCTACCGATGAAAGTGTCTACCGCCAGGCGCGAAACCGCTATTCGCTGACCGTCAGATCGGGGAAAAATGTTTCCATAATGATGGGTGATTTTACGCCTGTTCTCTCTCCCTATACGATCGAAGGCAAACGGGTGAGAGGGTTGGGCATTGATATTGATCTCAACTGGCTCAGGTTTCAGATGGTAAAGGGAGAACTGGAGAGGGCCGTACAGGGTTTTCCTACGTTGGACAGGTCGCACCAGATCCTTGAAGTGAAGAGTGACGGGAGTGGCCAGCCAGTCTACATGCTGGATCGAATGGGTTATACTTTCACACGCTACTACACGGCTTACAAACTCAGCACCAACTTGTTCAATAAGTTCCGCTTCGGTGTCAATGTTCAGAAGGCAAAGGATTTGAAGGATTCGGTTCAGCCGCTGGTTAATGACGCGGAGATTGCGGTTCCTGATTGGACGGATTTTGTCACAGAAGCGGGTATAGATTCAGGTATTTATACCTTTGAGGAGTTCGAGAAAGCGATTGATGGCGTAGCATCTTATGAACTGGCGGAAGGGAATTGGGGTGGTGCAAGTCCACAGGACAATATTGTGGCCGGTTTTGAGTCTGGCCTCAATCTGGATGACGGCAGGCTCACTCTGGAGTCAGGCTGGGCCATCAGTCTATTGAACAGGAATATCTGGGACGGCGCCATGACCAAAGCCAAGATGGATACGGTGCTGGATGATACGCTTGACGGCTACGTCGGCAGGCAGTACGATGATGATGGTCAAGTCTCCGATGAAGGTCTTGTTGCGCTGGAAGACATCCCGATTGATCCCGAGAAATTCAGGGATTGGTTCATTGTGAATATTAACATGGTACCGTTAATACCCATCGATCCGCAGGCCGTACAGGAAACGCCCGTGGCGGCATTCATGAACATGCCTTCGACCGCCTACAATTTCAAGATGAAGGCCTATTACTACGGTAATACAATTCAACTCAGGTATTCTCAAGTAGGACCCGAGTTTACCTCCCTGGGAAATCCATATCTCACATCAAATCTCAGAGAGTTCGTTGTCAGTGATAGGGTCAGATTGTTTGACAACAAACTTTCGCTCAGTTACGATTACAAGAGTCGCAATAACGAGATTCTTCGTACAGTGGTAGATCCATATTCACAGAAGACTTCTTCTACCAACATATCGTTTGCTCCCGGAGCAGGCATGCCGTCATTTACGGGTAGTTTTCAGACAGTGAACAGGACTAATTCGAAGACGGACCTCGACACACTGTTCTATGCAACCGCTGTGGGCGAGGATTCTATAGCTTTTAAGGACAGACGTGAAGATACCAGAACAAGCAACAAGTTCTTCTCAGTTAATGTGCCGCTCAGCAGTGAAAACAGAACCTACAATATCCTGGTTACTTACAATTCCGTCGAAGCTGAAGATCTACTGGTGGCTGAGAGAGCCGCTGACTATAGAACTACATTCACAAATTCGCAATCCTTATCTATTGTGGGATCCATCAAGTTCGCCAGACCTCTCAAGACGTCGTTCACCTTTTCGCGTTACGCCGTTCAGATTCCTTTGCCGGCTGAGCTAGAGGGTCAGAAAAACGAGTCACGTCTGACAACGCTTGGATTTGACGCTTCCTACGGATTCTGGCAAGAGAAAGCAAGACTGCGAGGGGGCTCTTCACTACTGAATGCTACCGGTATCTCAGAGTTCACTTTTCTCGGCATGAATGCCGGACTTGAGTTCAAACCTTTTAAACCTCTATCAACGCGGCTGACTCTCTCCACAAAGATAAAGAAAGTTGCGGACGAAGTGGAGCTGGGAACATTGGCTGTGAAATTCTCGCTGAATTA
>JASLRT010000057.1 GCA_030743815.1 Candidatus Neomarinimicrobiota bacterium
TATAACAAACTTGGATGTGATGCTTGCTAAACGGAAGATGACTCTTACTCAGCTTTCGAAAGCTATCGGTATCTCATTAACCAACTTATCCTTACTCAAAACTGGTAATGTAAAAGGTTTACGGTATAACACTCTGGAAAAGATCTGCATTGTACTGGACTGCCAGCCAGGTGATATATTGGAATATAGACCAGATGAAGATGAGGATGAAGATTCGAAGTAGATCCATCCATCGGGTTATGAGCCCGACCTAAATACCAAAAAATCATGTCACGCTGTGGGTGCTTCTTTCATCCCGACCGTCCCCCCGTCATTTTCGAATCGAAGTTGAAAAGTTCGGTTGAAAAGCATAATGATGTGATGAGTTAGTTAGTATCCTCACTTGAAGAATCATCCGTTTTATTTTACTTCTCCTCTATTACATATATGGCTATCGCTTTCCCAAATTTTTCGGTGTACGGTGACGAACTTACATTACCATCTTTATCTACACTAAATGACTGATGGATTTTGTTATCTGTGCCTAACATCACAACACCATTAGCACCCAATTGTGCGGCTTCAATTTTTAGACGCTCTATGACTTTATTCATTTTACTTTGCCAAGTAAAAAGAATTGCAGGGTCTTTAAATGCAAAATTACTTCCTGCATCAATCAATGCAATTTTTTCATATTCTTCAGGATAGTCTAGATATACTTTCACTTGAGATGGAGATACTGGTGCTCTTGTTTCACCTACAACTATACGGGAAACAGGAAGACATCCAACCAAAATCATAACTATTAATAAACAAATTGATTTTCTCATTTTAACCTCCTCGCTTAAACCAGATCCATACTAACAGATTGAAATTCTGGTTTGCGACGCTCTTCCAATGCCCAGCTCCAAACTACGAAGTTGGCTAAAAGTAAAAGTATAGCTATAAATCTAATTCTCACGGTGGAATATAAAGATTAATGCAGAATAATGCTGGGAAACAAAAATCTCGCCTAAAACAAATGTTGGAATGGTTGACAAAAAAGAAAAGTCTTGATAAGGGTTCGATGCTGATTCTGTGGATAGCCGTTCCTTTAATACTCACCATTACGGTTTTCCGCAGACAAAATCTCACCTGAAAAACTTAACAAAGCTATCCCCCTCACCATTAGCATCGACCACGAAGGCAACATTACCCATAAGATCTCAGGCTTCAAGAGCGGGGACGAGTTGAGAAGTCTCATTCAGCCGCTCATATGATTCCGCCCAGCACAAGGTTAATAAAATTGGTCACTTTATTGCTTGAACAAAAATACTTGACATCAGCTAAAAGGACTCGTAATTTGCAAAAGCGATAAGGGGGTCTTGATTAATGTTATTCTCAAAGTCAGTAGAATATGCCATTCAGGCGCTGGTTTATCTGGCGGAAAGGGATTCTCCCGATCCGGTTATGGTCGGTCAGGTGGCAAAGGCGTACAACATTCCGCATCAGTTCCTGGCAAAAATTGCTCAAACGCTGGTGAAGCACAGACTTTTGAAAGCCACTAGGGGTCGAAAAGGCGGTATAATGCTGGCCAGGCCGGCTAAAGAGATTTTTCTGCCTCAGATCGTGCAAGCCATCGAAGGACCGGAACCTGAAGAAGAACAGTGCGTGTTTGGGCTCGATCTTTGTACTGACAGTCAACCGTGCCCTCTTCACCATAAGTGGAAGGTGATCAGAGAAGAAATCCGGGATATGATGCAGAGCGAAAACCTTGAACAACTTGCCCACCGTGTGACAGAAAAGCACAATGCTATGCAGAACCTCATTGCGGGGGAAAGCGAATAGTTTAAGACACGATAATGAACTTTTTTACCTTATGAATACGAAGATTTTTGACATAAGAGAATGGACGGCCGCTGGCTGTTCTGTAGCAACTCTACCAAGATATCGGTGCCCGGATGGTGACCCTCCAAACCCACCTGCAAGCACCCCCCAGCGAGCACTTGCCAGCAATTCCACGTAGCTATATTCTATATCCCACTGTGGGATTGCAAATCTGCAAGCGCTACCGGGCACCGATTAAAATTCCTCGCTAGACTCGAGCTTCAAAACGCAGTAAATTACTTAGTCGCTGGAAAACACTCCAGTGCCATTGATTGAGGAAACTGATGTCACTCTACGACCAGCTTAAGAGTACCATGCAAGATGCACTCAAGGATGGGCGGCGCGACACCGTCCGGACACTCCGAACGCTGCTGGCAAAACTGAAAGAAGGTGCCATAGCCAAAGGCGAAACTCTCTCCGAGGCCGAGGAGATTAAGGTAATTCAGTCTGCTGCCAAGCAACGAAGAGAAGCCATTGAAATGTACGAGAAGGGCGGTCGCGACGATCTGGTACAGAGCGAAGAAACCGAACTTGAAGTGATCGAAGCTTACCTACCCAACCAGCTGTCAGGGAGTGAACTTGAGGCGATTGTAACCAGCATCATCGAGGAAACAGGGGCCACATCCATGCAAGATATGGGAAAGGTTATGCCGGCGGTCATGAGAAAGGTTGCAGGTCAGGCCGATGGGAAGCAAGTGCAGCTGATGGTGCGACAGAAGCTGAACGAATGAAAAGGTCCGTTCTGTGCCTCTCTTTCAGTTCAATCACGGCTTCGATTTCATTGCCATCGTTATTACGCTTGCCCTCACCATTATAGGTTATCACCGCGGATTCCTAGAGGAACTCGCCCGTCTTGTGGCCCTCCTCTTCGCCACAGCGATAACCGTCCGTTACGCCGGCACACTTGCCTTTTGGCTCCAGGAAAGGGTTGCTGTCGATGGTCGAATCCTTTCAAGCGCAAGTTTTATCGTTCTGTTTGCGAGCGTTCTTTTTGTAACAAGACTCTTGACAAGATTCCTGCAAGTGTTTATGCTATCCAAGGGAATAAGATGGGCTAATAGATATTTGGGCGTCGTTTTCGGATTCCTCAAAGGAGTAGTGACCATTATGGTTATACTGTGGATGATCGATATGATTCCAAACCAGAATTACTTTAGAAAGCTGAAGTCAGATTCTTTCGTTTACAGGCAGTTCACCATTTACAGGGACTGGTCAATATATTCGTTTGGCCTGCAAGACTCAGTAATCAAGAGTGAACTATGGTTGAAGGAAAGAATGAATTCAGGGGATAGCCTCAGGCACTGATCATGGCACGGATTGCTGAAGATACAATCGACAGAATCCGCGATGCTGCGGATATTCTCGATATTGTTGCGGAACACGTTGAACTGAGACGACGGGGGAAGAACTTTTTCGGCCTCTGTCCTTTCCATGCGGAGAAGACCCCCTCGTTCAGTGTGGCACCTGACAAACAGATTTTTCACTGCTTCGGCTGCGGAGCCGGCGGCAATGTCATCACTTTCCTTATGGAATACGAGAAAATCAGTTTTACTGAAGCTCTGCAATCTCTCGCTCAGCGCTACGGTATTGAACTGAAACTCGAACGGGACGGTGCCTCAAAAGAATTCTTCTCTCAGATGTACGATATTCACTCCCTCGCCACAGAGCTTTACAGGAAGAACCTTCAGTCCGATCTCGGCAAGAAGATCCGCCGCTATCTTAAAGATCGCGGACTAACGTCAGAGACGCTCGATCGATTCTCTGTCGGTTTCACCTCCAACAAATGGGATCAGCTCTACTCAGCAGTCAAGTCCAAGAAGTTTTCAGATGAGGTCATTGAGAAATGCGGCCTTTTCACCAGATCGGAAAAGGGAACCTTCGATCGCTTCAGGAGTCGGCTCATGTTTCCCATCAGCAACCGTTCCGGGCGCGTGGTGGCTTTCGGCGGCAGAGATATGGACGGTGAAAGCGAGGCAAAGTATCTCAACTCTCCCGAAACGCCCATCTACAATAAAAGCGAAATACTCTACGGCTTCTCAACGACCAAAGATGCTGTGCGGCAAGAGGGGTGCCTTATCGTGGTGGAAGGTTACACAGATCTGCTGCAACTCTATCAGAACGGAATCACAAATATTGCCGCTTCCTCAGGCACGGCACTTACTGGCCAGCACGTCATCCAGATCCGTAAATTCACAGACACCGTCTACCTCGCCTATGACGGTGACGCCGCCGGCAAAAAGGCGGCCATCAACGCCGGTTACAATCTTCTGAGGGGCGGACTGACCGCAGAAATAATCAGATTGCCCGATGATTCTGATCCAGACAGTTGGGTAAAGGCGGAAGGGGCCGAACCGTTCCTGACGGCTAAAGAAAACGCCACAGACCTCATCGACTTCCATCTCCAGAACACGCCCCATGACCTTTCCAAAGCCTCCAGCCGATCTCAGGTAGCGCGGGATATTATCAACGAGCTGGTTGGTATCCGCGATGAGATTGTTCGACATCATACAGTGAGGAAGGTGGCCGAAGCACTGGCCGTGGACGACGAAGTCCTCATACGGATGCTGGCACAGCAGTCGCGGAGATTCGGTCGATCGAAGCCGAAGAAGGATACCGATGAGGAAACTTCACTTTTTTCATCAAATGAGCGGGCTCAGGTTGAAATCGTCAAACTGCTCGCCAGCGATGACCGGGAAGTGATTCAACTGTTGAAGAAACATCTCAATCGCGACACCTTCTCACACCCCGTACTCAAGTCTCTCGCGGAATATCTGCTGCCGAAAGCGGAGCAAGAGAGCGCCGGCAAGCTTTCCGGAGCCATCGATCAGTTCGAGAAAGAAAGTGACCGCAAGCTGGCATCGAAAGTACTTTTTGAAGCATTATCCCACGAGGATTCTCACCGTGTGGCGGTGGACTGCCTGATTGCACTGGAGAAGACGCCCCTGCGGGAACGGATCACAGAACACAGGATCCGCCTGAGAGAAATGGAGCGCAAGGGTGAAGACTCCTCCTCTACTCTTCTTGAAGTGACAGAACTTCAGCAGCGTCTGAAGGAGCTGGAAAGTAAACGGACTGAACTGTTGAGTTATTCCTAGATTATCTTTGCGTTGCATTTGAATGGCGATTAAAAAAACACTTTTACGCACCCTGATCTGTGACCGTAAAACGGGGCTGACTCTCCGCAAATGGGCGACAATCACGATGCTGGCGGTACTGGGGACATTGTCCGTGACCGCTGAACCACTCCCTCAGGAAGAGAGTAGGAAACGTACTGTAAAGTATTTCAAGACTCAGTTGAAGCGGAACGATCTGCTGGCAGATGAAGTAGATGCAGAAGAATCGAGAGATATTAACCATTTCCGTGCCATCTATGACCACAAAGGGCGCCTGATGCGGGTAGAGTTCATTCCCAACGGCGACAGGCTTGCGCGCAAAATGAAGAAGCGAGAGCTGTTTCCTAAACCTAAACCTCCGTACCGTTTCTATGAGAACTGGGATCCACACACGAGAGGACTCAAGAAGAGAATTCCGACAGTAAAAGTTGGTGATCGGCCCTTCTTCAGGGTCTCGTACGCTGACACAGCCCACATTCGATCAGTTGAATATTTCCTGAGGCGGAATCAAAAGCTGTGGAGCTATTTCCTTCTCTGGGACGAAGAGTTCAAGCAGTCTCAACTTTCGGTCGTTTTCTCTGTACAGCAGCCGATTACCAGTCTGGATCCGCACCTTTTCCACCCTACGGCAAGCGAGATGAAGCCGGGCTGGATCGCCGACTTCAGGCACAACGTGCTGGACAGACCGCTGAGCATACAGGTTCGTGATAATGTGGGAAACGTCTACTATTTCTACCGCTTCAGGCACCGTTTCGAAGACGTAGGTGATTCATTACAAGCTGTAACGCACAGGATCACTACATCTGAATACTATAGGGCGGATAGCAGTTACATTGGTAAACATGAGTTGAGATATACCGAAAAGGATGTCCTGCTGGCAAAGAAATTTTACGACGCACAGAATAAACTGACAGAAACGATAGAATACGAGTACTATCCCAAGCTGGCGGAAGTGGCAGTCGTCATACGCGACCCCAAGGGGAACATCCTGCACCGGGAAGTGCGCAAGCAGTAGTTGAATGTGAGGCGTCTCAGCCGACCGGGATCGTAGCTTGCGGACAATGATACCGCTCAGATCTTACGATAGCGAGAATGCATTTCACTCTGTAATCACTGCCTAAAGTCTTATCGATCTGACAGGCTTCCACAATAACAAGAAAGCCCCACCGAAGCGGGGCTTTTTTAT
>JASLRT010000058.1 GCA_030743815.1 Candidatus Neomarinimicrobiota bacterium
GGACGGCGCCCATACATTCGCTCATTTCGATTTCACCCATGCCGATCTCGACTGCGACTACTACGCCACAAGCCTCCACAAGTGGCTCTGCGCCCCCATCGGGACCGGCATGCTCTACGTCCGCAGAGACAAGATAGCGGAGCTCTGGCCCCTTCAAGCTCCGTCAGAGTGCGGGATGGATGATATTCGCAAGTACGAGGAGATCGGTACCCATCCAGCGGCCAACTATATCGCTATTGGCGATGCCCTCACCTTCCAGCAAGGAATCGGTAGTAAAAATAAGGGGGCCCGCCTCATCTACCTGCGCGATCGATGGGCGAAGCGGCTGCTGAAGCACGACCGCATCCGCCTCCACACGAGCCTCAAGTCCGGGAAAGGGTGCGGTATTGGAACGGTGCAGATCGAAGGCGTTGATCCTTCAGACCTGACGAAGCATCTTTGGGACGACTACCGCATTATCGTCACCCCCATCAAGCATGATGAATTCGAGGGGATCCGTGTGACGCCCCATGTCTATACAACGCTGGAAGAGATCGATCGTTTTGCCGATGCCATGGAGAAGGTCATTAAAGAGGGGATTGGTTAGCGGTAGAGCGGGGAATTCAAAACCAATTTAGCCCCGATCTTCGGGACGGGATTGTAAACTTCGCGGAAATTGGTTTTGTTGTGCAAGCCTAAACCGGTTTTTGCCTCTGGGATTTGAGGCTAAACTGGATTGAGGAAGAACCTTTGAGTGATTCAACCCTCCGTCGTGATCTCGGTCCTCTCTCCGGCTACGCCACCATCGTTGGTATTCTGGTGGGCGCCGGCATCTTTCGTGTGACAGGAGAAGCTGGTGCCGTGGCGGGGAGTTCAGTTCCCTTTGCCTATCTTCTGTTTGCGCCCATTGTTCTCGCTACAGCTCTTGCATACAGTGTTTTTTCATCAACACCTCTCGGGAACCGCCCCGGTGGTGCGTATCTACATATTTCTAGAACGTTCGGGAATTATTATATCGGATTTGTGGCCATGTGGATGAAGCTGGTGGCGTTTGTTGGAGCCATATCTTTCATGTCTACCAGTTTTGGTGAATATATGAATTTCTTCATCCCCGGTCAGGATCCCCGTTTCTGGGGTGTCATTGTACTGGTAGTGTTCTACGGGGTGAATATCTTTGGTATCAAGCATTATGGCAGGGTTCAGATAGGAATGTTAATTGTACTCATAATCAGCATTGTACTGCTTGTGGTACCGGGACTGGCAGCTGTTGACCTCAGCTATTACGACCCGATTCTGCCAAAGGGGTGGAGTGGCCTTCTGGCAGCCATGCCCGTGCTCTTTTTCAGCTATGCTGGTTTTGAGACGTTGGCCCAGACGGCGGGAGAGACCAAGGATGCCACACGGACGCTCCCCGCCATATTTGTACGAGGTGTTCTTGCGTCAGTGGTCATCTTTTTTCTCATGTCCTTTGTGGCGTTTGGGGTTCTTCCCGCTGAAGTATTGGCTCAATCCCAATCTGCCATGGCCGATGCAGCAGCGGAGTATCTTCCGCCCTGGGGCGCCGGCATCGTGGCCCTTGGCGCCATGAGCGCATTCCTCACCAGCATCAACGGATCCATACTTGTCCCATCACGGATGTTCTTTGTCTTCAGTGAAGACCGTCTCATGCCAGGTTTTCTCTCGGCGGTCCACCCCAAATGGCGAACACCCCACGTTAGCCTCATCATCAGTGCTGTCATCTGCATTGTTCTTATATGGACGCAATCAGTACAATTTCTTTTGAACACAGGACTCATCGGAATTTTTATCGTCTATTTTCTCCAGGGGGTGTCACTCATGGTGTTGCCGAAAGTCAACCGGCCGCTCTATGAGTCGGCTCAATTCAAGCCAGCACCTTTGATTGTTAGCTGCATTGGACTTTTCACAGCGGTCGTCATGCTCATATTCATGATGTCTATTTTGAAAACAGTCTTTATCTGGACAATTTTATGGCTGGCTGTGGGGAGCGCCCTCTTTTTCGTGGGCCGCCGGCAGGGGAAAGCTGAAGGATTTGATTATAATGCCCGGCTGGTCAGAGACTTCACCATAGAAAACTAATCTTTTGAACATCGATCTGTATCAAACTACCATGGGGCTACTTGAAAAAATCTGGAAGAAGGATATATCCGCTAAACGGGAGTTTGAAGTTCTAGCTGAATGGCATGCTAAAAAAGAATGATGTGATATTTCTATCTTATCATATGTCCGCTTTCAGCCTCTGGAGGTTGACGGAGTGGCTTAAGAGTAGTTTCCCATTCTGAAGCGTCGGACTGGACCACAGTGAAATTCGCTGAACTGTTACGGGAGGTAAGCAATGAATTCACAACAAACATCCATATTTCATGAAAATTCAGTATCTTTTCAATGAACAGAAAACGGGAAAACAATGTTCACGCAAAAGAGAAACGGGATTTATTGTGGAAACATCCAGCTTTAGGAGAATATTCATCTCCAGTAATAGAGAATCGGATGGGATTAATGGGCAGATCTTTATTTGTGCTTACAAAGATGATCATTCGGCAAAAGTGATATCAGAACAATGATCCACTGCGAACTTAAGATTTGTGTGGGTTGCCGCATGTGCGAAGTTGCGTGTAGTGCGTTTCACTTTGATGGTGTCACCCGTGCTATGTCCCGAATTCGTGTTGCAAAGCTGGAAAATGTGGGTGTGGAGATGGCTATCGCCTGCCTCAGTTGCCAGGAAAAACCGTGCCTCGAGTGCCCCACATTGGCACTTACTGTAGGAGACAATGGAGAGATAATTCTGGATGGAGATTTATGTACGTCCTGTGAAATCTGTGTGGAGGAATGTCCAGTGGGT
>JASLRT010000059.1 GCA_030743815.1 Candidatus Neomarinimicrobiota bacterium
CATGATATTCGCATAATCGCCATGACGCCCCACCATCCGTTTCTTCAGGCTGGAAAGTCTGTTGAGGTATTGCTCAATATCCTGAACTTCATCCGCAGTCAGATTCCGGGAAGGCTGGAGACTGCTTATTTCGAGAAAGCCATCGTCGCTGTCCATCCGATCTACCGTCGATATTGATATAACTTCGTCCACCTCCGGAAGTTCTTCCAGAGCTCGGCTTGCATCCCACAGAGATGCCAGCAGTTTCTCATCAAAAACCGATTTCCCCGGTAACCCAAACGCAATGAAACCCATATCGGTACTACCGAACTCATCCCTCACATTTTCCCAGGTAATACGGGCTTCGGTATTTTGCGGGAGCAGTTTCATTATGTCTTCGTCAAAAACGAAATGGGGCAGTTTTTCCGCGAAACGATCGTAAGATGAGGGGAAGACCTGGGCGAGCGTCTCATCAGGCAAAACCCATTCTCCCACCCATTTAAAAACCAACAGGAGGTTGCCACTCAAGCCCGTAATCAGAATAAGAGATAATAGTACCATTACCCGGATGGTCCGCTTGGAATGCTCCATACTCTGCCGGATAAACCACGCTTTAATGCGATCACTCATTCTCAATCTACCTCTCTTGCTCTGCTCGGTGTGATCTCGCTGCACGGACACCGTCCTCCGTGAAGAGACCTTCCACAATCATGCTTACGAAGGTCTTTACCGTATCCACCGGTGCTAGATTATTATTAATGAAGAATTCAGGCTGAAATGTCGAGTTAACCATATTCATATAGAGTGTCGCTGCCACTTGGACGTCAATATCTGCTCTCAAAAAACCTTGCTCCTGAGCTTCTGACAGAATAGTACAAAAATTGTCTCTTCTTGCGAGACGGAACTCTTCGACCTTGCGCCAAATTGATGGATAGCGACTCTTCAACTCCAGAATCCTTTCTATCTGAAATCGCCTCATCTGGTCGGGAATGATATCCATAACTCTATTGAACTTCACAACCGCATTCTCATCAGAGGAGATGACATCTTGGAATTTCGCTTCGATTCTACGCGTTACAAAACTTATTGTCTTTTCCAACAGTGTCTCTTTAGTCGGGAAGAACTTATAGATAGTCTTCTTACTCATGTGGAGTCGAGCAGCCAGAGACTCAACTGTAAAGGATCGGATTCCCGCCTGTGTCAGGGTGTCAAACCCTTCTTTTAAAATCTGTTCTTCAACTGGTGAAATTCTATTCGTCATAGGAAACGATTATCGTTTATTTCGTTTCCAAGTTACCACTTATAGATTACCAAGGCAAGGATAATTTGCTTCTTTTTGCTCCTCCGTGCCCACCGTAACTTACCCCAATGGTACAGCGGCGGAAATTCCGGAATATCCTCTCTCATATCTCCTCCTTCGAACTGATCCAGCCCGACAACGACAATCGGATGACAAACGAAGAGCTCTACTTAGACCTGACTGCCAGCCGAGGAACGTCCCTCTTTCTTGGCCAGTACAGTAGTAAAGGTATTCTCTTTATTCTTCAGGGACTCGGGATTCTGTCCCGTCTGGAGAAGTTTGGCCTCGATAGTATCTCCGTTGAAATCTCGACTTCACAGCCTTTCAAGCATCTTCTCCGCCTCACCCATCACTGGCAAGAGAAGAAACTCGTCATAGCTGAGCTGGCCGTGCGCGAGGGAACATTTGGCCTCGATGACAGCAGCGGAAAAGAAGAAAAACAACTCTCGTACAGTATTCTCATGGTGGAATGGCTTCTCATTCAGAACCCACTGGGACACTTCAGCCGCGCAAAACCCCAACTGCCCGGCCAACAGTTTCCGGGGCTTGGAATGGCCGGGGAAGTGTGTGAAATCCTCTACTGGATGGCTAGACGCAGAAACAGCGACGGCGTGATGATTGTACCCGATTCTCTCCATGCAGCCGTTATCTACTCAGTCGAATTCCGCTTTGCTGATCCTCGCACGGCCGCCATGCTGAAACGGATACAAAAACAGCTCATCAGAAGAAGGGGATTGGCTCAAACAGCGTGGGCCTGCCAGGAGGGAAGAATCATCAACACCGTTCTTGGAGAAACTTTTGTCTGGCGGCCAGCGGAGATGATTATTCCCGCATCCAGAAGGATGAGAGGCTTTTTCCACTCTAAACAGTACAAGACAAAGTTTCGCCGTCATCTTGCCGATTACGACTTTGAGACTGAACAGGGTTTTCAGAAGAACTTTTCTCCGGAATGGAAGGCGGTCAGCTAATCGCCTTCTTTTTAACTTAGCTGAATATTTTTGTATCTTCCTTTCTCTTATCCATAAGTTAAAGGAGCAAAACCTGTGATTAATCATTTCATCCTGTTTTCTCTGCTGCTTGGTGTAACTATGGCATCAACCAAGAATCGTAACGACCAGATCATCTATCACCTCTCCATGCCGGAACCGCATACACACTATTTCCATGTATCGATGGAACTGAAAGCCGTCACTGAATCCACCGTGAGACTCAAGATGCCCGTCTGGACTCCCGGGTCATATCTCGTGCGCGAATTTTCACGCAACGTACCGCGGGTTACTGCTTTCGCCGGCGATGAACCTCTAACAGTCGAAAAGACGTCCAAGAATGAGTGGCAAGTGGCGCTGGACGGTCATTCAGATCTGCGGGTGGAGTACCGCGTCTACGCCTACGAACAGTCAGTGCGCACCAGCTTTCTCAACGACTCCCGCGGCTATGTGAATGGCGCTTCTGTCTTCATCTATCCAGAAGGGATGGAGAATGAACCGGGCGAACTAAAAGTTCGCCCCTTCAACAAATGGCACACGATCTCCACAGGCCTTGAGAAGATCCCCGGTAAACGTCAAACTTACCGATTCGCCAACTATGACATCCTTGTCGATTCCCCCATCCTCATAGGAAACCACAAAGTCCTCAAGTTCACGGTGGATGGGACTCAGCATGAGATTGCTCTTTACGGCGAAGGAAGTGTGTACGAGAATAAGCTCGTGGATGATGTACAGAAGATTGTGGAGGCGACCAAGGGCATTTTTGGTGGATTTCCCTATGACAGATACGTTTTCCTATTTCTGCTTCTCGATGGCGCCCGTGGTGGGCTGGAGCATCTCAATTCCACGACCATTCAGATTGATCGATGGGCATTCACAGATGAAAAAAAGTACCACGGTTTTCTCTCCACTGTAGCCCATGAATTCTTCCACACCTGGAACGTGAAAAGAATCAGGCCCATCGCCCTCGGTCCTTTTGACTACACAAAAGAGAACTACACAAAAGATCTGTGGATTGCTGAAGGACTTACCAGTTACTACGACAATCTGATCCTGCTACGATCGGGGATTATTGATGAGAAGGGATATTTTGACTTTCTTTCCAAAGATATCAAGAATGTGGAGACTTTTCCCGGTCGACTTGTCCAGTCTGCAACTGAAGCCAGCTTTGACGCCTGGATCAAATACTACAGACGTAATGAAGAATCGCCCAATACGCAGATCTCCTACTATTCGAAAGGTGCTGTTGTCGGTCTTCTCCTCGACTTGGCGATCCTTGAGCATACTGCAGGTGAAAAGTCGCTGGATGACGTGTTCCGTCAACTCAACGAATCTCACTCCGATGATCCGAAAAAAGGGTATACATCTGACGAATTCCGCCAGACTTGCGAGTCAGTCGCCGGAAGGTCTCTGCAGGACGTATGGCGCCACGCAGATACAACTGAAGAAGTGGACTACGGCGGAGCATTTGAAACTTTCGGCGTCGAGTTCGTGAAAGGATACAGCGAAGGCAGATCCGAAAAGACACCGTACTACGGTTTTGAAACCAGAGGTGATAGTAATCCTGTTGTGAAAACCGTTTTTTCGGGCACTCCTGCCTACGAGAGCGGTGTCAATGTGAACGATGAAATTGTAGCCGTGGATGATGTTCGCGTCTCGAGTCAATCACTGAATGATCATTTGGAGCGGTCCCGGATCGGTGAGGCGGTTACCCTTCTCATCACCCGTGAAGGTCTCATGCGGTCGCTACAGATAGTTCCAGTCGGTTCTCCGCCGGATTTGATTAATCTGAAGAAGATAGTCGAAGCATCTAGTGAACAGAGGCAGCGCTTCGAATGGTGGCTTCGCGTCCCATGGAAAGAGTAGAACAGCCCCTTTCCGCTCCCGTAGTCATTCTCACCGACGGGACATTTCCGTCGCACCCCAAACCTCTTACCACACTGCGTAACGCCCGTACCCTCATCTGCACCGACGGAAGTGCCGACAGCGCGATCCGTCATGATCTGGCGCCCCAGTTTATTATCGGTGATCTGGATTCGTTGCAGAAAAGTCCGGACGATTATGACGCCACCGTTATCCAGCTGCCCGACCAAGACAGCACGGACCTGGAAAAGGCGCTCGACTGGTGCATCCAAAAGAGTGTAAGAGAGATTACTATCCTTGGCGCCACCGGCCAACGCGACGACCATACGCTGGCAAACATCTTGATCCTGAGCAACTACTCCGGCAGAGTAAAACTGAGCATGCTGACCGACTACGCGGAAATTAACTACGTGGAAGAAAGTTACCAGTTCAGTTGTGAGCAGGGTCAGAAGGTTTCCCTTTTACCTCTACAGGAAATTATTTCAGTCACGACGGAAGGACTGAAATACAGGTTGCAGGATGAACCGTTGCATCGCGATGGCACCGGAATCAGTAATGAAGCTGTCGGCGGCAATTTTTCAGTCACGGTCGACTCCGGCGGCGTGTTCGTATTTATATCCTATCCCGAGTGAATTCACCCTTTCACTTCCTCGATCTTTCCATAATAGTTCTCTATCTTGCCGGTGTAGTTGCCCTCGGCCTCATAAGGTCGAAAAAACAGTCACCCAGCGATGATGACTACCTCCTCTCGGGGAGGAGACTGACCCTGATTCCGTTCACAGCGTCCCTGGTGGCCACGTGGTACGGAGGTATACTCGGTGTTGGTGAATTCACCTATCGCTACGGGATTTCAAATTGGGTTGTGTTTGGTCTCCCCTATTATCTCTTCGCCCTGCTTTTCGCTTTTCTTCTAGCTGGCAAAATACGGCAGAGTCAGATCACTACTATTCCGGATCGATTTCGTGACAAATACGGCGCGGAGGCCGGAATCGTAAGCGCCGTACTAGTGATGATCCTTACCTCTCCCGCTCCTTATATCTTTAGCACAGGAATCATCCTCAAGCTGATATTCAATATTGATAGTAACGTCGCACTTTTGCTGGCCGCCGCTCTCAGTTTAGTCTACATATTTTCGGGCGGCTTCCGGTCCGTCATCAGAACTGATCTGCTTCAGTTTTTTCTCATGTTCGCAGGATTCGCCGTCATAGTTATCCTGGCCGCCACCCAGTACGGAGGCTTTAGTATGCTGAAGGAGAAACTGCCTCAACTTCATCTCACCTGGAAGGGCGGACATACATCCCAGTACATAACCGTCTGGTTCTTCATCGCCATGTGGACGTTTGTCGACCCGGGATTTTACCAACGCTGCGCAGCGGCCGATTCACCCGCCGTGGCAAAACGGGGAATCCTGACGGCGATCATTTTCTGGGCGCTCTTTGATTTCCTTACGCTCACCACAGGACTCTACGCCAGAGCAATCCTGGCTGACAATGCCGATCCTGCCATGGCACTTCCTCAGCTGGGAATGGAGATTCTGCCGCCCGTACTCCTCGGAATCTTTTTTATCGCTATCCTCTCCACCATTATGTCAACAACAGATTCATTCGGATTCATCTGCGCCACAACCCTCGGCAGGGATATCATCTGGCGATTGAAAGGAGAAACGGACAGTCCAGTGAAACTGACCAAAGTGGGACTTCTGATTACAGCAATCATTTCACTTCTACTCGCATGGTTGCTCCCTTCCGTGGTCAGTCTGTGGTATGTGATCGGTACCGTCTGCGTTCCGGGACTCCTAGTCCCTCTGCTGATCACCTTCTGGGCTGATGGCCGGTTTGTGATCCGCGGTGTGACCTGGATGATGACTATTTCAGCAACAGTGAGTTTTGCCTGGTTGCTTGCCGGCACCCTTCAGGGTGCTGATTCGCCAGCCTATCCTCTGGACATCGAACCTTTCTATCCCGGTTTTGCCGTCTCTCTTTTATGGAGTATTGTCAGCGGAAAGAGGAAGTAGTTTTGCACTTTAGATAACCGATTTTGTTGTTACATCTTCCCTATTACGTAACCTATCAATTAGCTATTCACCATCATAGATTAACCTTAACTCAACAGCCAACTTTTAAGGTTAATTAACACTAAAAGTTGTGAAACAAAAGATAAAGATGTGCATTTATTTATTGGATATTAAGATGAAAAGGTCTTATATTAAGGTAGCGCAAAAACGGAGTGAGACTGATGGTTTCGCATTCAAATGAGCAGGACATACTAAAGAGGCAATATCCCATCGTAGTAAGGACAATGATGCTGATAGTGCTGGTATCTATTATCGTCACATTTCGTGTTTTCTCCCGTCCTTTCGAAAGGCGGCGCATCGTTGAACAGGTTGCGCATGTTGACATTGAACAGTTTGACATTCCTCAGACGCAGCAGTTCGAACGTCCGCCACCTCCGCCAAGGCCATCGGTTCCCGTCGCTTCTGAAGATGAAGAGCTGGCCGATGACGTCACGCTGGAAGAGATCAACTTCGAAGATTTTGAAGTATGGGAAGCGCCACCACCTCCCCCCTCAGATAAAGGACCACGCGTCCGCTTTATACCTTACGATGAACCACCCTTACCAATCGGCGGCTACGCGGCCATAAAGGCGAATATTATCTATCCTGAAATTGCACGTGTGGCTGGTGTTGAAGGTAATGTTGTCCTTCAGGCGTTTGTCAACAGGAGGGGTAAAGTAACAGATGTTGTTATATTAACAGGTTTGCCCGGGACCGGACTGAACCAGGCAGCTATGGATGCTGTTAAAAAGACACCATTTAAACCCGCCAAGCAGAGAGATGTGGCTGTCGGTGTCTGGATATCAATTCCCATCAACTTTAAGCTCCACAAATCTGTTAGCTAGACTATAACGCAATACACGTCGTCTATATAAAGAAGGGACCATTAGGTCCCTTCTTTTTTCACGCTTGTTTATGTTGGTGTGTCTGATTTTAAGCCGGCGCGCCCTCTTTTTCCATCTTGTCACTATACTGCCCCAACGTAGCCGCACCGTTACACTTCGCCCGGTGATAGAACGCTTTCTGAGCCGCTTCGGCATTTGAATCGTCACCTCCCCACGCCTTAAGGGCCGACTGCTGCAAGGCACGTCCGTAAGAGAAACTGAGCTGCCATGGCTTGACTAAATCGTCTATCGTGTTCATAGCGTTGAGGTGCTGTGTAGCGAGAAGATCGCTCTGACCGCCAGATAGGAAACAGACACCCGGCACTGCCGCCGGAACAAAACGCTGGAAGCAGGAGACTGTCGCTTCAGCAACCTCATCAACTGACGCTTGCTCTGAACAGTCATAACCAGACAAAACCATATTTGGTTTCAGGATCGTCCCCTCAAGATAGACATCCATGCGGAAGAGGGCCTCAAAGAGAGCGTTGAGTACTTCAGCTGTCACCTCAAAACTGGCCTCTATGTTGTGCTCACCATCCATCAGCACTTCCGGCTCTACGATGGGGACAATGTCCGCCTCCTGACAGAGCGCCGCATAGCGGGCCAGAGCATGAGCGTTGGCATCAATGCAGGCAAAAGATGGTGCATCTTCTCTGATGGTGATGACAGCCCGCCATTTAGCAAAGCGGGCACCTAAGTCGTAGTACTCCGCTAACCGGTCACGTAGTCCATCGAGACCTTCCGTCACCTTTTCGTCCTCATACCCCGCTAGCGGTTTCGCCCCTTCGTCCACTTTGATGCCGGGAATAACTCCTATATCAGCGAGAAATTTGGGGAACGGGACTTCTCCATCAAGTGAAGACTGTCTGAGTGTCTCATCAAACATGATAACACCACTGATGTGATTTTCCATCACCTCAGCGGTGAAAAGCATATTCCGGTAGTACCGCCGCCTCTCTTCGGTAGATTTGACATTGATCTGGTCAAACCGCTTCTTAATGGTTGGTGTACTCTCATCGGCCGCCAAGATACCTTTTCCGGGCACCACCATAGCTTTCGCTGTCGATTCCAACTGTTCAAGATTCATCTTTCTTTATACTCCCTATTTTGATATTGATTAAGCTTGCTCTATATTCACAAGCATACTGTTGAACCATTCCGCCGTCACATCAAAAGGTTTTCCACCTTTGATTCGATCAAAGTTGATAAGACTCAATTCACTATTTCTGTCCGTATCGAGGCCAACTACGCCGCTCTCTCCACTCAAAGCATATTTGACAGCCATGGTAGCACTTCTCTTGATCAAATCCAGGTCCTCCCCGTTAGGTGCAGCGGAGCGGGCGAAGTAACCGCTTTTTTGAACGAGGATTTTATCCGATTTGAGCCGTTTCCCAAACTGTTCGGCGAACCACAAACCAGGATTGATAAGATCGAGTTTCACATGGCCGAAAGCGTCTCTCTCAACCTCCTCCCCCATCGCCTCCTTTTCCTTCACGATCGTATCAATACCCGCACCCTCACTGAGGAAAATGTTGACCCCGTCTTTCTCATTCATCTTTTTCATTAGACGTTCACATTCAGCTGAAAAATCTATATCCGTTTCAGGCACGTAAACCGCATCTACATCCCACCGATCTTCGGAGACTAGAATCTCGGGAAGAAATGTTTTCTGTTTCAACCGTTCGCGGTATGCGTGGGCCGTGGCAGCGGTGAGCCAGCCGCAGTGGCGGCCCATCACTTCATGAATAATGAGTTGGCGACGGCTCGTGGTATTTTCATTGGCAATATTCTCAAAAAATACGGCTCCCTGCTCCGCCGCCGTTGCGGCACCCAAGGTTTGAACAATAGGATAAACATCGTTATCTACCGTCTTTGGCAACCCCACCACAGTGAGCTCAACACCCATCTCCTTTAAAACAGCAACGAGGCTCGCCGCCATGCTATTGGTATCGTCACCACCGATAGTATGTAAAATAGAAATACCATCTTCCAGAAGCTGCCGGGCCGCAACCTTTAATGGATCCTCCCCATCTTGAATAAAGCCGCGTTTGACACAGTCTTCCACATTGGTGAGCTTCACGCGGCTGTTGCCGATAGGGCTCCCTCCAAAGGAAAGAAGAGTTTGGGCTCGCTCGCGAACGGATGTTGAAATCTCAAGTGACTTGCCAAGCAACAGACCTCTGTAACCGTGGAGGTAACCCAACATATCACTTTCCGGTGCCTTGTGGTTATACTCCAACATCAGTGCACCAATAGACGCAGAAAGACACGGTGCTATGCCGCCGGATGTAAGAAATGCTATCTTATTCTGAGCCATTTATTGCATTCTATTGAGTTGTTAATTTAGATGAAATATATTTTACTGAAAAGAGACATAAAGCTGAAGACTATGCTATCAGTTGACAAAACTGCAATAACGGGTTAACTTCCATCTGAGCAGGCAGAAAATACCTGGAGCAATCAAATAGGAGGGTACTAAAGTGACAGAAGTTAAAGTAAACAATTTCAAAGCGTGCTGTGACCAGTTTGAGAGAGCCGCCGATAAACTTGGACTGGAAGAAAACTTTTCAAATTCACTCATGATGCCCGATCGTGAACTTGCCGTCGAAGTACCACTCAACAGAGACGACGGCTCGCTGGCCGTCTTCAAGGGGTATCGTATTCAGCACAACAACGCCCGGGGTCCTTTTAAGGGTGGGATCCGTTACCATCAGGAAGTCGATCTGGACGAAGTGCGAGCCCTGGCCTCTCTCATGACTTACAAGACTGCCGTAGTGGATATCCCTTACGGCGGCGGAAAAGGCGGCATAACCATAGATCCAAGGGACTATTCCGAACGGGAACTGGAACAGCTGTCTCGACGGTTCTTCCGAAGGATCAGTCCAATCATTGGTGTGAATAAAGACATCCCCGCCCCGGACGTCAATACCAACGCTCAGATCATGGCGT
The DNA here is from genome assembly GCA_030743815.1 of Candidatus Neomarinimicrobiota bacterium. Classification (NCBI taxonomy): domain Bacteria; kingdom Pseudomonadati; phylum Fidelibacterota; species Fidelibacterota bacterium. The sequence goes on from JASLRT010000059.1 coordinate 10,015, forward strand.
GGTTTATGGACGAATACAGTCAAAATCACGGTTATAGCCCGGGTATAGTCACCGGAAAGCCCATCGATTTGGGTGGCTCTCTCGGCAGGGAAGC
>JASLRT010000060.1 GCA_030743815.1 Candidatus Neomarinimicrobiota bacterium
TCCGCTATCTTGTCTCTGCGGACGTAGAGCATGCCGGTCCCGATGGGGGCGCAGAGCCACTTGTGGAGGCTTGTGGCGTAGTAGTCGCAGTCGAGATCGGCATGGGTGAAATCGAAATGAGCGAATGTATGGGCGCCGTCCACAATGACTGGAATATCTCTCCTCCTCGCCATCTGAACCACCTTCTTAACGGGCAGTATCTGCCCCGTCAGGTTGATCATGTGACACATGAGGATGAGTTTAGTCTTCGGTGTAATGTTTTGCTCAAACAGCCTGATGATCTCATTGTCATCCTCTGCCGGGACAGGGATAACGAACTGTTTCATGACGATACCGTTCCGGCATTCCCGCTGCTTGAAGGTGTTGATCATCCGACCGTAGTCCTGCGTGGTGGTGAGGACTTCGTCTCCTTCTTCGAGGTCGAACCCGTTCTGGCTGATCTGAAGTCCTTCCGACGCGTTCCGTGTGAGGGCTATTTCCTCAGCATCACAGCCGAAGAAGCGTGCCAGGCGTTTTCTCACCGGTTCCCGCTGCGGCTCCAGAATCTTCCACATGGAGTAAACCGGTGCGGTATTGGAATAGTCGAGGTACCTCTTCATGGCTTCCTGCACCACAGACGGCGCTGGACTGACGCCGCCGTTGTTGAGGTTCACCAGACTCCGGTCGGCGGTGTAAGCCTGCTGTATCTCGAACCAGAACGATTCGTCCCGGGCAATATCCTCCGGGCGGCCTCTCATCCCGGCCACTGCCCCCAGAGCTCTGCTCATCCCTGCTGGATTGAGCATAGCGACTGTCCATGCCGCGGCGGCCGGTTTCATGACGGCGCCGAGGAATTCTCTTCGGTCTACTTGTCTCATACTATTCCCCTTGTATAGCAAATATCTCTCCAAAAATACCGTACCGTCTTACCAAAGTCAAGCCGCTTAATGAAGTGAAAAATAGGAATTGAAAAGTGAATATACTCTCTTTAACTTTGCGCCTCTTCCGTGGAAAGGACTCATGAGCTACAATCGAATTCAGCAGAAACTTCAGTCAGGTATTCCTGTTCTTCTCGATGGCGGCATCGATGCGGAAGTTCTGGCGGATGCCGGCGCCGACTTCATCTTCCTCCTGAAGCAGTCTTTCGCCTGAGTCCATAAACGGTGCTCCGTCAGGATCAGGCAGACCAAACTCTCAGCAGAGGCGACCTAGCCTTGCTTGGAATTCCTTTCGATGAAAACTCCTCTTTCATGCGGGGATCGGCCGAGGCCCCTGGCAGAATCCGTGATGCTCTCTTCTCCGGCGCCTCCAACCTGTGTACTGAATCGGGACACGATCTCAGTATCGACACGCGCTTTCACGATGCCGGAGATGTTCATCTCTCTACCCCACAATCTGCCTTTCAGAATATTGAACAGGCCGTCACATCTCTGACCGAAAAGGGCGTCCATATTCTCGCCCTCGGCGGAGACCATTCCATCACCTATCCCGTGGTGAAAGCCACCGCCCGCGTTCATCCTCCATTCTCTATCCTGCATCTTGACGCACATCCCGACCTCTACGACGAATACGACGGCAACCGCTACTCACACGCATCCCCCTTCGCCCGCATCATGGAAGAGGGGCTTGTGCAGCGGCTGGTGCAGGTGGGCATCAGAACAGCAAATCCCCATCAGAGGGAACAGGCGGAGCGGTTCGGCGTGGAGATTATTGAAATGAAGGATTGGAGACCGAAAATGACCTTTGAGTTTGACGGCCCGCTCTATGTGTCATTGGACATGGATGTCCTCGATCCCGCCTTTGCTCCGGGCGTCTCCCATCACGAGCCGGGCGGTCTCTCCACCCGCGACGTTATCACAATTATTCAATCGCTTAATCAGCCTATCATCGGCGCAGAGATTGTCGAGGTCAATCCGCGGCGCGACTACGAAGGCATCACCGCTATGACGGCGGCAAAATTAGCGAAGGAGCTGGCGGCGAAGATTCTCCATTGAGTACTGTTTTCAATTAATCAGCGGGCCTTCTACTAACGTGTAAGGCTGACATTGTGGATCGAGGTCAGGAGACCTCCACCGATCCCTCGTAGAAAGGCGCATCGTGTGTCCTGACACTCTACCCTCAGAGGATGACGACGGACAGTAAGGCGAAAACAAGATTGGCGGAAAAACGTCTCATGGAGAAACTTCCTTTCCCGGTTCTTTCTGAACTGACAGGTTATTCATTGTCCTCTGTACTACTTCACGGAATTCACTGAGCATGGCCGCCGTGGCGCCCCACACCTTCAGATGGTCAAAACGAAAGTAGGGAACTTCCATCTGAAGACCTCTGATTTGCCTCACCTCTCTCTGAATGCAGTCTTCATCCACTAGTTGATCCACAGAGGCAAAATGGACGGAACCAACCTCCGTAGGATCAGGCCGGAGATACGGCTCTTCCTTAGTGACTGCCACAAAGGGGTGCACACGGAAGCCGCTTACCGGAATAAAAAGGGGCGTCAGTTCCCCCAGCATAGACACGCTGCCTACATCTATCCCCAACTCCTCTTCGGCTTCCCGCAGGGCTGTTTCTCGCAGTGACTCGTCTCCCTCGTGTGCCCCGCCAGGCAGCGATATCTGCCCCTGGTGATGCTCTACCTCAGATGATCTTTCAGTAAGAATGAAGAACCAGCTGTCGTGGCGCGGAAAGAGAACAACAAGTACGGCGGCGGGGATTGCCTCTTCTTCAGACCGCCCCTGCGGCGGAACATAGCGCGGATAGGGCGCCATCTTTATTTGAGCTTCCATTCCAGGCAGCTCGGCGTGGAGTTGTTCCTTCAACTGTTCTATGAACGGTTCCATCACCTCGACCGTCTGGTCTCGACCCACGATCTCACCTGCTCATCCAATACGTCGAGGGGCACGGCACCGTTGCCGAGGACTACATCGTGAAACTCACGTACATCAAAATCTTGCGCCAGAATTTCTTCAGAATACCGCCGCAACTCCTTAATCTTGAGTTCTCCCATCTTATAAGCAAGTGCCTGCCCCGGCCACGAGATGTAACGGTCCGTTTCCGTCCTAACCTCATGAAGCGGTAGCGCCGTGTTCGAAGCAAGGAAATCCATAGCCTCATCTCTGCTCCACCCCATTGCATGCATTCCCGTATCCACAACCAGTCTGCATGCGCGCCACATCTCATAGGTGAGCCGCCCGAAATTGCTGTACGGATCGGTATAGAAGCCCGCCTCCAGCCCGAGCCACTCACAATAAAGTCCCCACCCTTCGCCAAAAGCCGACAGGTAGGAAAAGCGCCGGAAGTTGGGTAGGTCTTCTAATTCCCGGGCGATGGCGTTCTGCAAATGATGTCCCGGCACTGCCTCGTGAAGGGTTAGCGCCTCGAGGTTGTAGAGCGGGCGACTTTCAAGGGCGTATGTGTTCACCCAGTAGTATCCGGGCTCTGTCGTCCCCTCGGACGGCCCCACGTATCGACCGGTGGTGTATTTCGGCGCAATGTGCTCAGGCACCGGCGCTACGCCGTATGGGAGACGGGGCAGATGTCCGAAAAGGGAAGGGAGCATAGCGTCCATCCGCTTGGCAATATAAGAAGCCTCTTTCAAAAGATCCTCTGGCGTTTCGGCATAGAACTGGGGATCGGTGCGGAGAAATGTCAGGAAATCAGCAAAGCTCCCTTCGAAGCCCACGTTCGCTATAACATCCGTCATTTCTGCGTGGATTCTCTCTACCTCCTGAAGACCAATCCGGTGAATCTCTGCCGATGCAAGATCGAGTGTTGTATAGTGCTTCACCTGCTGTTCATAGTAAGCCTGGCCGTTGGGAAGCTCCGAGGCGCCGATAGTCTGCCGCGCGTTGGGGACATATTCGCCCACAAAGAACTCGAGAAAGGTTCGGTATCCCTCCACCGCCGATTCCATGATAGCCGTCTCTCCTTCCACCCGAAGCCGTTCTTGATGTTCCACCGGCACCGCCACGGGGAATGTCTCAAACGGCTCGTAGAAAACACTCTCCTTCGGTTCGTCCACCACATGTGTCTCGATGGTGACCTCATAGCCGTCCAACACCACTTTTGCTACCGTCATCCCGGTTTCAATCCCCTCCCGCATAAGGGCTATATGTTCATTTATGTATCTGGGAATGGCGCGGAGGCGTGAGATGTAATTGTCGTAATCCTTCACCGTGGTGAGAGGAACCCTTTTCGCCAGGCGCGCCAGCCCCGTGTGAAAGCCTGAATCGGCGTTGAGAGGCATCAGGTAACTCTTAAACTCGTAGCCAGCAAGTCGATCCACAACGGTGCGCTTGAAAATACGGTAGTTGATCTGATCACTGTTGCTGAGAGATTCGAAATCAATCTGATTCAATCTGTCCAGTGTAGCTTTCCAGTAACGTCGCCGGCGAAGCAGGTCTTCAGGTGTAACAGATGAAAGACGATCACCATATGTGTGCACACCGACAGATGTAGCAAAGAGCGGATTCTCCTGCAGCTGGAACTGCCATACCTCATCAAATATGGTGTGCAATTCAGTCGCGGCATTCTTCTGGGCACAACCTGTAATCAGTACAGAAAAAAGAAGTGCGAAAATGGGTCTGTATGCAGACATGTCGTTACCCCCCTTTTTCAGGTTGTGCGGAAATTTAACAGTCTCTACCTCAAGAGGCGAAACTATAGTTTGGCACGCGTTAAGAACAGTGTAAGATATTTAAATGCAGTCTTTAATCCTCTGAGCAGAATCATATGGCAGTCCATAACGAATAGTTGACGAACTGTTGAACGGATTCGGAGCTTCAGGCAAGAAATGGCGCCGATCATCGGAGGCTATTCCATAAGAGAACCGATGTCCATGAGATAGAGCTTCAGGGAGCGATCGCCCGGTTTGTTTCCCCGGCTGGAAGAGAACATGAGCGTCTTACCATCAGGAGACATCACCGGAAAGCCGTCGAACGCATCGTTCTGAGTCACACGCGTCTGGCGGCCCGTTTCGATATTCATTAAATAGATTTCAAAGTTGTGCGGAGGCAGCACCTTTACGAAGACAAAGTGCTTCCCATCAGGCGCCGGGTGAGGAGCCCAGTTGGTGCCGTCATCAAACGTGATCTGCCGCCTGTCCGTTCCATCGTGCTTGATAGTATAGATAGTCATGGGCTTGGCGCGGCTCTCATCATGCTCCCGCAGCCACGCACGATAGAGAATCGTCTCACTGTCGGGCATATAGAATGAACCGCCCTCCTGCCACTCATCAGTGAATGTAATCTGGTGTTCCCCCGATCCATCCGACCGCATCTTCCACAGATCCAGCTTGCCATCGATCTGCCGCGTGAACAGAATCCACTGTCCATTTGGAGAAACGGAAACTTCAGCATCATAAGTGAGATTGTTGGTGAGGCGAACCACATTAGAACCGTCCAGATCGCTGGTGTAAAGTTCAGCTCCCTGTGGATAAATCGTCGGCACCGACCAGTCTCCCACCGGCAGATCGGGATAGTCCCGCGTAGAGGTCCAAATGAGCTTGTCACCGCTGGGGTAGTAATATGAGCAGGCATCGTGTCCTTTTACGTTGATGCGTTTCACGTCCGAGCCATCGATATTTGCGGTATAGACGTGGTGCACTTCATCATCTGGCTGCACCTTTGCGTTGCAGATAAAACTCTTGCCGTCTGGCGAAAAGTAGGCTTCAGCCGCTGATGGCAGGTTTGGGATCAGTGACACTGGGAGTTCCTCTCCTTCCGAGGGAGCTCGGCTGACGGCCACTGGTTGTCTCGCCGCGTAACCAGCATCCACGTCCTCAACCTCTTTCGGCAAGGGAGCGGGCTGACCCGCACAGCCACTGATGCTTAGGCTCAATAATAAGATGCACAACAGTGAAACAATCTCAATAAACGCTATACGGTTTCTTGTCATTATCTCTCTCCCGTCTGAGTTAATTGTTCATCTTAGAATTGTATCTCGAGAGAAATCTGTGAGGTTTTGCCAAAAGGACCTAGAGGTTTGATCGCATAATCAACAATTGTTTCGCCCAGTGACCCAAGATTGAGCCTACGTCGTTGTGAACGGTTTTTACCGCATTCTCAGTGTTATAGCGATTGTTGCCATTAAAGGTCAGACAATGCAACTCAGGTTAAGTGCCAGAACTGGAAGAATTACGATTCTCTTGGTTATGAGGTGTCTTTCTTTCGAGTTGAGACTGTTCTTTCCGGATTGGTGTCCTCGGCAGATGAGACAATCCCGTCTAGTTCCAACTTGGTGATGGAGTTGTGATCGTAGCCGAGCGTTTCAAGAATCTCTCGCGTATGCATTCCCACATCCTTAGGTGGGTCGCTGTGCAGGGTGAGATCACACGCCCCATATTCGATAGGTGTTCGCGGCATCTTGGTTTGTGTACCATCAGGAAAGGTCGTCTTCAGAAGTCCGGCGCCTTGATTTAGTTGTGGATCATCAAAGAGATCTTCCGGACGGGCAATGGGCGCAAACGGGATGTCTGCCTCCCGGCATTTTGTGATCACCTCTTCTTTGGCCAGTCCGCTGATCATTTTCTGCAGTTCAGGCAAGAGCCGATCACGTTCGCTGATGCGATCGTTGTTGGTTGTCAAACGTTCGTCTTCGAATAAGTCACTCCTTTCGAACTGTTGGCAGAACCGTTCCCAGTGCTTATCGCTGATTAGTCCGATGAATACCTTTTCATCGTCTGCTGTATCGAAGATTCGGTAGACGGCCCAAGCACTTATCCTGGCTGGCATAGGCGGTACGGGCTCATCGGAAAGTGAGGCGTACGCCATGTGCTGCCCCATCAGAAAAGTACACGATTCAAACAGGGCGCTTCTTAAGAATTTCCCTTCACCGGTTCGTTGTCTCTCATAGAGGGCGGTTAGAATACCAATTACGGCGAACATACCGCCAGTAATATCGATAACAGAAGCACCCGCCCTTGTTGGTTGTCCCGGCATGCCTGTCATGTACGCCAGGCCTCCCATCATCTGGACTACTTCATCCATGGCGTGTCTCTTTTCATAGGGACCTTTTAGGAATCCCTTAAGGGAGGCGTAGATAAGCTTTGAATTCTGTTTCTTCATCTCCTCATAGCCAAACCCTAAGCGGTCCATGGTTCCGGGTCCGAAATTCTCAATCAGAACATCGGCTGTGCGCACAAGTGCGTTAACAATCTCATGGCCTTCATCAGTCTTGATATTGACGGCCAGGCTTTTCTTGTTTCGATTGTAGAATGGGTAGTATCCTATGCCGAACCCCCGCAGGCGGCGCGTGGGATCGCCATCCTTCGGCTCTACTCGTATTACTTCTGCTCCGAGATCTGCTAGAATAAGACCGCAGGAGGGGCCCATGACGGCATGGGTGAATTCGATAACCTTGATATTTTCCAAGGGAAGATGAGTAGGTAAATTCATTTGTTTTCCTTTAATAATTGCCACAGAAGTCTATTCCGAATCCTGATTTCGGAGATAGGTTCCTTGATATTGCATCCTACTGATCAAACCTAAGAAGTTACAATGTTAATTCACACAAATAATCCTGCAATTGAGGCCATAGACGGTAACAATAGTTGGTTGATTTCTCAAAACTCCTCAGTCTTATCCTCTTCGGGATTTTTCTACGAGTAGAGAAGAAATCAGTAAAACTTACTCTGATCAATGATTTGTGATAAATTCTCTTCTGAAGTTTCTCGACATTAGTAAAGCTGGTGGAGTCACTAGCAATTTGAAAAACGGTGAAATCAATGCACTTTGAAACAAGTTCTATGGTTGTTCTCAGATCACCCCATTCAATCCAAGGCAGTAAATTAGCCAACGCTCCATGGCTTTCCCTGAATCTGTAGTCTTAACAGAAGTTGGCCTCCGCGACGGCTTGCAGAGCGTTGATTCTGTGATTCCTACGCAAAAGAAAGTGGAGATTATCAATGAACTGATCAATACCGGACTGAAGCAGATTCAGGTTACATCCTTTGTTCATCCCAAGTGGGTGCCCCAGATGGCGGATGCCGAGGATGTCTGTGCCTCTCTCTCGCCGGGCGATGGGGTGATCTATAGCGGCCTTGTCCTGAATGCCAAAGGTGTAGAGCGGGCGGCGGCAGCCGGCTTGAAAAGAGTGGAAGCGTCCATTTCCACTAGCGATACTCACAGCAGAAAGAATGCTAATATGGGACTGGATGAAGCGGTGGGACATCTGGAGACGATGATTCGTCTCGTCCAAGAAGAGGGGGTGGAAGCCCGGGGTGGACTGCAGTCTGTCTGGGGGTGTGTCTATGAGGGAATACCGCCGGACGAACAGATTGTTGATATGGCCAAGACGGTTATCGACATGGGAGTGGTTGCGCTGTCACTGGCTGATTCAACGGGAATGGGTAATCCGGTGGCTATAAAGAGATTGCTGGAGAAAATCCTCCCGTTGTGTAACGGCGTGCCCGTGGTGCTTCATCTCCATGATACCAGAGGTCTGGGGCTGGCAAACGTTATCGCCGCCATGGAGATGGGTGTAAACCAGTTTGATACAGCGTTTGGCGGTCTGGGGGGATGTCCTTTTATTGAGGGAGCCACGGGCAATATTGCCACGGAGGATACAGTGAACATGCTGGACAAGATGGGAGTTGATTGCGGCGTAAGTGTAGAGAAGGTAGCGGCTGTTTCAAAAGCGTTGGAAGAAACTATCGGATCTGACTACTTTTCAGGAAAGCTGTATAAGCTGGTGAATTGATGGGTCAGACGATCGTAGAAAAGATTCTCTCCAATCACGCAGGTACTGAGGTGAGTGCGGGAGACCTGGCCATTGTCGATGTCGACATGGCGATGGCGACAGACACCACGGCGCCTCTTGCCATCCAGGCTTTTCAGAAGATGAATGGAAAGAAGCCGTGGGATCCAGAGAAGATGGTATTTGTGATTGATCACGCCGCGCCGGCCCCCAACGAACGGATAGCTAATCTTCATAAGATGATCCGCCAGTTTGCCAACGAGACTGGCTCCATTCTTTATGATGTGGGTTCGGGAATATGCCATCAGTTGATGATTGATCAGGGACACGTGAAACCGGGCAATCTGGTGATCGGCGCCGACTCCCACTCAGTCACCTACGGCGCGTTGGGAGCGTTCTCAACAGGCGTTGGTTCTACCGATCTGGCAGCAGTCATGTTGACGGGGAAAACGTGGCTGAAAGTGCCGGAGACGATACGGATTGAGCTAAACGGGAAGATGAACCCCGGGGTCGGGGCAAAGGATATCATTCTTGCCGTTGTTGGCAAGCTTACCATGAGCGGGGCCAGCTATAAGTCGCTTGAGTACACTGGAACGGCTGTGGAAGGTCTGTCACTTGGTGAAAGGATGACGATTGCCAATATGGCTATCGAAATGGGAGGTAAGTCTGGCACTATTAAGACATCAGGGTTACAGCTGGATGACGCTTTTGATCCTATCGAGGCGGATGCCGATGCCCGATATGTGGAACAGCACGAAATTGACGTATCTGCTCTCCGGCCCAAGGTGAGCATTCCTTCATCCCCGGACAATGTCCACGATATCGATGAAGTCTTAGGTGAAAAAATAGATGTGGCTTTCATTGGAACGTGTACGAACGGAAGGCTTGAGGACCTACACATTACGGCGTCAATTCTGAAAGGGAAGAAACTAGCATCGGGAGTGAGAATGATTGTCATCCCGGCCTCGCGCACCGTGCTGAATGCAGCCATGGCAGACGGGACACTGAATATCCTGTCTGAGGCAGGTGCCACCTTTATCCCCCCTGGCTGTGGCGCCTGTGTAGGAACCCACATGGGCGTTCCAGCCGACGCGGAAACAGTTTTATCCACAGCCAACCGGAATTTCCCAGGGCGGATGGGTAACCGAAATGCACAGATATATCTCGCCTCTCCGGCTACGGTGGCCGTATCAGCCCTACAAGGTAAAATCACCGATCCTTTTGACTTTATCGAAGAGAATATCAAACCATGATCGGCAAGGTTCATCTTTACGAGATAGATAATATTGATACGGACCGGATCATTCCGGGCAAATATACAAAAACCTTGGATACGGGATCGCTGGCTGAACACTGCTTGGAGGATCTGGACCCGGACTTCTCACAAAAAGTTCAGCAGGGTGATATCTTGGTGGCCGGAGAAAATTTCGGCTGCGGTTCGTCTCGGGAACAGGCCCCTATTGCACTTAAGGTGTCGGGCATTGCTGCGGTGATCGCTCGATCTTTTGCTCGTCTCTTCTATCGAAATGCCATAAATATCGGATTGCCCATCTTAGAGATTTCTGATCATGATATTGCTGATGGCGAGAAACTAGACGTCGATCTACAGACAGGGACTGTAAAGAATACCAACACTGGGAAAGAATATCAATCAGCTGCAATGCCGCAAGTGATGATCGATATTCTAAACGACGGCGGGCTGGTCGCTTATTTAAGCAAACGTGGAACTTATAACGTTTTCTAACATTAATCGGAAATCCCAACCGGTCAGAACATAGTACAGTTCATCCAGTCTGATAAGGGCTTCTTAGTATTCTTATTTACAAGAAAAAGGGTTACTATTCCATAATAAAGTTGTTGCGCGATTAGAGGAGATATTCTAATTATTGTTATAACGAATAAGTCTCATTTACAATAAGATAATCCAGAGAGGAGCATATGTATTACTGGAAACTACGGGCAACTTTGATTGGAATTTTTTCCTGTCTTGCCACTTCCCTATTGGGTGACAGCACCTTTCATGCTCACCACATCTCCCGCATGGGCGCGACGGTTATCTATTTCGTTGTGTTTTTCTGCGCTGTGATCGGCTACATCTACACATGGAACAAGAAACACAAAGTTAACAGCGATTTAGAGGGTAGTCAGCGCGGATCTCGCAAGATGCTTCAGAGAATGGCTCGCTTCGCCATCCTGGCGACCACTCTGTCCGCTCCTATTGCCCAAGCAGGTGAGACGGAACAGGATGCCGCCGCTCTCAGCAAGAGCGATTTGCAGAGTGGCGGATTCAATCTCACGCTGAACTACACCAGTGAAACAATGGCAAACGTATCAGGCGGACTGAAGCGAGGCGCAATTCTAAGTGGGATGGGCAGTGTTGTTCTCGATTATGTTGCTCAGAAATCCAGTGGAGATCATCCTCGCCTCTCCCTTCGTGCCAGCGGTATGTTTCTCCACGGTGAAAGTCCAAGCGGAAAATACATTGGTGATGAACTGGCAGCGAGCAATATCGATGGCTATGACAGCATTCGTCTGTACGAGTTGTGGCTTCAACACTCCTTTTGGAACGGCCGCGGATCGTTGCGAATTGGCAGTTTACTGGCCGATGCCGAATTCGCTTTGACTGATCTTGGAGGTCTGTTCCTAAACAGCGCTTTTGGCTGGCCTACTTTCATTTCAGCCAACACGGTAAATACCGGCCCCGCATTCTTTGTTACAGCTCCGGGAATCCGGTTGCGCCTGCAACCCTCCAAATCGTGGTACCTTCAAGGAGCTGTCTACGATGGCGATTCATTCGACGATCCAACCGGTGACGGCCGCACCAGTGCTCACGGGATACATTGGCAAATCTCTTCCCAACAAGGATATTTCTCCATACTCGAGTTTGGACGAACGAACAGTCAAGATGCGCGCAATAATTCGATACTGAAACTGGGGGGATGGGCTCATTCGGCACAATTCACTGATAACCTGACAGGTACTCCACGTTACGGAAACTACGGTCTTTTCCTGGCTATGGAACGATCAGTCTGGAGAGGTGACCGCGAAGGTCAAGAATTGGGGATCTTCCTCCGCGGCGGACTGTCTCCACAAGATCGTAATCGGTATGAATTGGCCATAGACGGCGGGTTCAACTTTCTCGATCCGTTTGTGAGAGTGAAAGGCGATGTCATTGGTGCGGGAATCACTTTTGCAAAAATAAGTGAACATATTCACCAAGCGGAAGAGCAAGCCGATAAGCTGCCGCTTTCCGATTACGAGATGGTTCTCGAAGTTACCTGTCAGTTTTCAGCCAAACCGTGGTTGGTACTGCAACCGAATATGCAGTGGATCCGCCATCCGGGGAGTTCTAACGCGCTCTCGGATGCGCTCGTGCTGTCCATCCGATCTAACTTCACCTTTTAGGAGAGACTAATGAATTACTGTGATAAAGAAGCGCGGGAACGGAAGGAACTCGCTCCGGGCGTGAGCGCCAAGACGTTCTGGGGAGACAGGATGCTGATGGCCCATGTATTGCTTGCTCCCGGTTCTGAGGTACCGCTCCACAGCCACCCTCAGGAACAGTGCGGTATTGTATTAAAGGGAGAAATAGTGTTCGATATCAACGGTGAAGTGAGATCGCTCAAGGAGGATGACAGCTACCTCATTCCCAGTGGTGTGGAGCATGGCGCCAGAACCGGCGCTGTTTCAGCTGAAGTGCTGGATGTTTTCAGTCCGGTACGCGAAGACCTCAAATACTGACGGCCGCGCATTCAACCAAGATTAGCGCAAGCTCAAACCGACCACCACCCCTGTGATATAGGTGATCACCCAATAGATAAAAAGGTATTTGATGTACCGATGCAGCCATGGCATCACCACCGCCCCGCGGTTTTCACCAAGATAAGATTTCCAAGCTGCAACAACCAGAAAGATCATACCCACAAGTGCTGAATAGCCCATGATGCCGTGGACAGTAAACAGCGACTTGGTGGCGGCAACCGTCATGCCGATAATACCCCCCGCTTCCGCCACAAATCCAACAGTAAGGAATAGGAGGACGAACCCGTTGATTAGCCGGCTCTTCTGTTCTTTCACAACGGCGATACTGTAGCATACCAGCGCCAGCGTAACGGATATAAACCCAAAAATGACTGCCGGTTTCATTCTATAGCTCTTCTTTTTTGCCGTTTAGTATATCAGTGCTATAATTGTGACCTGCCGACTCCTGCAAAAGAAGGCGAGTTTAAGGTCTACCTGGGGAACATCAAAGCAGCTTATGGCCACATTGTCACCCAGAGAGTCAGCAGCCATCCATCGGGCTGATCCGAATCCATAGCCGTTCTTCGCATTAGTCAATGTTTTTGTCGCCTGACCATCTACTAATTCGAGTCAGGCCGCTCTATCTTTTCAGCCAGCCGGTTCAACTCCGATGCCGCTTCCTCGTCTCCCAGATACGCCGCCTGCCGCAGATATTCGGCGGCGTGGACAAGATTGCCGTGACGTTCATGAAGCGCCGCAAGTTGCCGGCGCATTTCGGTATCCATGGGATTGCCCGCCAAGCGCTTCTCTAAGCTGTCCCGTTCCTCTTCAAAATCTGCAATTTCTTTGAAGAGTAGGGCGTATATCTTCGCCGCCTCGCGGTCACCGAGACGCTTGTTAACTTCAGACAGATTGTAGAGCACTTCCGAAATCCTGGAATCGATGGAGTGGGCGCGGTTCAAGCTCTCCCTCGCGTCCGTCCACTTCTGCTGTCTCATCTGCGACTGCCCAAGGTGGAACCACATTTCAGCTTTCATGGAATCTAGTGCCACTGCTTTCCGCATGGTGTTCTCCGCCTCGTCTGGATTGTTCTGCGCCAGAGATACCATGCCGAGGAAGTGCAGCGTAGGGGCCGCCTCGCTGTTGAGTTCATACGCCCTCTGTAAAGATTCTTCAGCCTCATCAATTCTGGTAAGAGAATGGAGTGCGACACCTTTCTTATAGTGGGCAATCCATAATTCAGGCTCCATAAGTACCGCCTTGGTGTAGTTGCTCAGCGCCTCTTCGTAGCGGCTGCCGTCTTTATAAATGTCACCCATCTCTATATAGATGCGGGCGGCGTTCTGAGGTGCCTGAATCAGCCCCTCTTCAAGGATTGCTGCAGCATCATTTTCTCTTCTCAGGTTTAAGTAGATACGGCTCAGTGTAATGTAGAACTGTGCAACAGACGGACTCTGCCGCAAGGCGACCTTAACATGCTCCAGTGCCCGGCTGTAATTGCGCTGAATAAAATAGGCGTGACCGAGATCGTGGTGTACTTGCGGAAGGTCGGGCCGCTGTGCAATTACCCTCAGAAAGTATGGGATCGCCTCATCAGATCTGCCCATCTTCAGATGTGCCCGCCCCAGCCAGTACCAGCCGAAAAGGCTTTCAGGATCAATTTCTGTCGCTCTCGTCAACCACTCTACCGCATCTGCGTACCTTCCAAGACTCAAGGCGGCATCCCCTGCATTCCGGTACGCCAGTGCATAATGACTGTCTATCTGTGCCGCTTGCGTGAAATGACCGAGCGCCTCTTCCAGCATCCCTATCTGTTTGAGTACGCTGCCGAGATTGTTGTGCGCTTTGGGACTGTCGGGATCATAACGAATAGCACCTTCGTATGCTCTTCTGGCGCCCACCAAGTTTTCACCGTGATAATAGAGATTACCAAGCGAAAGCCATGTTTCTGGCTGATCTGGATCGATACTGAGGCTTCGGTTGTACGCATCTGCGGCAGTCAATGAATTTGCAGTCCTGTCGTGAGCGCTTGCCAGCCCAGCCCAAGCGGCAGCATTCTGAGGTTCCGCTTGGGTAACCTTTTCAAAGACCGCTGCTGCACGATTCAGTTGTCCCTTTTCCAGGAGACGGTATCCCTCTTCCAGCGTGACATTTTGCCCCGCCAAAAATCCCATGAGAACGACGGCCGTCCTGATCACTTTTGATAGTCGATCGTCCAGATCTCTCCCCCCGGCATAATATGGTAGTATCGGTTCGGCTCAATCTTTTCGAAACGATCAGCACCACCACCGGGCCACTGGACTGTAATCTCATTAACGACAGTATCCTCACCAAGCCCGAAGATAATCCGTTTATCGTTGGAGGCTAAATAGCTGGCAGCGGGATTCACTGTGGCGATCTGATTCCCGGAGGCACTCTTCACCCTCACCCTTGTCCCGATGGCGTCGCGGTTGAAGGTTCGCCCCTCCAGATGGAGACCAATCCAGTTGTTCTTCGGAGTACCTTCATTGATGAGCAGATTGGCGGCACCGTTGTTGTTGGAAATGATTACGTCCGGATCCCCGTCGTTGTCGATGTCGCCGAAAGCTGTCCCCCGGCCGACCGAGGGGACTAGGAGGTCGCCGCCAAGAGAGTCGGTCATATCGTTGAAAGTACCGTCGCCATCGTTCATGAACACCTTCTTCGGCTGGGCGTGGGTGTAGTCACGGTTAAAGTCCGAAATATTATCTATCACATGGCCGTTCGCCACGAAGATGTCGAGCCAGCCGTCCAAGTCCAGATCGACAAACCTGGTTCCAAATCCCAACAGGTCGAGACTTGCCTGACCTAAGCCGGCGCTGAAGGTGACGTCGGTGAAAAAGCCGTTCTTCTCATTCATATAGAGTGTGTTGGACTCACCGCTGAAGTTGGTGACAAACAGATCGAGCCAGCCGTCCCGGTTGTAATCTCCCCAGTCCACCCCCATGCCGGCCTCCGCTTGACCGTTCTCATTAAAGCCAACGCCCGAGAAGAGAGCATCTTCGGTGAATGTGCCCGTGCCATCGTTGATGAACATAAAATTCATCACCTTATCGTTCGCCACATAAATATCCATATCGCCGTCGTTGTCGTAGTCCGTCGGCACGACACCCAGCCCCTTGCCCCGCTCAGCCGCGATGCCGGCAACATTACTCATATCCGAAAAGGTTCCATCACCGTTATTGTGATAGAACAGATCGGGAATGCCTTCGAAGACGTCTGGATCACAGTACGCCCGCTTCCCGCTCACCCGTTCTCCACACCATGGATTGTTGTCCAGCGAGAATTCTACGTAATTGACCACATAGAGGTCGAGCCAGCCATCACTGTCTGCATCGAAAAAGGCGGCGCTGGCACTCCACAACGGATTGTCTATCCGCGCCGTACGGGTCACATCAGCGAAGGTGCCGTCGCCGTTATTGCGGAAGAGGATATCGGAGCCGAAGTTTGTCACATACAGATCAGTGTCACCGTCGTTATCATAATCAGCCGTGGCACACCCTATTCCGTACGACTTGTCCCCCAAGCCTGACTCCGCTGTGACATCGATCAAACTGTCACCGTCATTTCGGTACAATTTATTATAGAGGGGGGTATCTTTGTTCCACCCCGGCAGAGGAGCTCCTTGAAGAAAATAGATATCGAGATCACCGTCGTTATCATAATCGAAAAGGGCGCACCCTGAGCCCATGGTCTCCGGATAGAACTTTTCACCACTGCCGCCATGGTCATGGATGAAATCGAGATCTCGTTCGACGGCAACATCCTTAAAGGAGATCCTCTGTCCCGGCAGGACAGCAAGTAAGATTAGAATACTACAAACAACTGGTTGGACTCTCATAACAGAGAAATATACAAAAAAAGCCGCTCCTACGGGAACGGCTTTTAAGATTCGCTCAGCTAGCCGACGCAAATCTACATGGAGTACCCAATCGATATTCTCATGATAGGATCAAAGTTATCCATAATGGTATAACTCAGATCCAAGGCGATTCCCGCAACATTGACGCCAGCGCCAAAGGATAGTGGTGCTGTGTGATCAGAGTCTAGATTATAACTCCCCCTTAACTTTGCCATACCTGCAATGGCGAATTCACCACCTAAAGCAAACTGGGAAGCCAAATCAGCGAACTTAACCATATTAAGGACGCCCACAAGTCCCATCGATTCATCCCCCCAGACCTGACCTGCAAGTCCGAAGTCAAAATTCGTGGGTAACGAGAAGGCTCCATACTCCTCATCTGCATCTTGAGCATCAGCACCAAAATTAGAAATTGATGCTCCCATCTGAATGTTCTTATAACCAGTGGCGAATTGAAATCCGAGATCAAAACCCATAGCTGATACAGAGTAATCATCAATATTCTCGGACACCATTTTTACTGACCCACCAATTGAAAATTTGTCAGAAAGACCCCGACCGTAAGAAACACCGACAACATTATCATCAGCACCAAATGTTTCTGATCCTGCATCAAAAGCAGATGAACCATCAGAACTTAGAGTCCAGCCAACTCTGTTGAAACTACCGTAATCAAGAGAGTAATAAAACGCACCGACCGTCCCTCCCATGAGGGGCATAGCGAAGGCTGCATGCATTGCCTGACTTTCAGCAAGCCAACCGAAGCTGCCAGCCGATACACTGATACCACTGATGCTCGCCAAGCCCGCTGGATTAACAAATGCCGCTGAAGCATTACCAGTCATTGATGCATTACCGCCCAGAGAGGCGTCCCTTGCATCAACAGCAATATTCAGAAACTTGAAGCCTACAGATCCCCTCTTACTACTTCCAACATCTTTTTCATCCTGAGAATATGAATTGCTTAGCAGTAAGAAGACAATGCCAAAGACTAATTTTTGTTTATTCATGTTAATTTATCTCCTTATTTCTAGCGAATGATCGCCAGTTTTCCTGTCTGGTCACCAACAGACCAGAAGTAAACACCTGTTGCAACCTGTACTCCAGAATCAGAGATCAGATTCCAACTATAAGAGGTACCTGTTGCTTCTGTGCTATGCCAGACCAGATTTCCTGACGCATCATAAACATTTATTTCCTGATTATCAGTATTGATGAATCTGACGAAATAACCTAATGCACCTGCTGCACCAAAAAATGTCTCACTCACTTCAGTCTTCCATGGATTTGGAGCGACAAACACTGTCTCAGCTGATTTGGTAGAAGCTTCTTCAAAGGGGCCCCAAAATTGAAAAGAAGGTGGGGTCGTTGACTCAGTTCCCCAGCCTGAATTCCCACCATAATTCATGGTTGAATAGCTTTCGAGAGAAGGCACATCACCATGTACAAGATCTGACCCAGCCTCATCATAGGCGGCAACATAATACCAGTATGTCATGCCGTATGTAACATCAGCGTCATTATATGTGTAGACATCACCTCCATCAGAAAAATCATCTGCCGTGCCATCCTTAAGGAGTTTCCAGGGTCCCATCTCGCGAGGACCAAAAGGTGCACCTGGAAAATCAACGCTACCTCCTAAATCCGAGTCTATCATATCAGAGTCCAAATGATCCGCCATCGATGCCTGTGGAGCTGGCGCAGAACGATACACTCTGAATCCGGCAAAATCTGCCACCCCTTTATCCGGGTCCACAGCCCCTTTCTGGGCCGCAGTGTATGTCCAGAAAATATCAATTGTTTTATCTTCTTTGACCACAAAGTTAGCTGCATCCATACTTGGGGCGGGAGGAGGTTTTGGTAAATTGTAGTCCCATGCATACGCCTGCTTAGCATTCTTCGCTGCCTGTTGAGCGTTAACTAAGCCAGCGCCCGCCAGCACAGCATCCACTATAGTAACCGATTCTCCTGCAGCCACAGGCCATGGACCATAACCTTGAGAATAGCGCATATCCATGGGAGGTGGGTTTACGCCACGGCGATCCCCACCACTACTAAATACTGCTGTCGCAATATCATATCTTGATTTGGGTGTTTGTGGATCTTCGTCGCCAGTCCACCAGTAATGGGATATAAAATTTGCTGAGTCTGATGCCCATGTCTGGGTTTCACCAGTATGAGGATCAACAGGTGCGGGCGTTTCAATATAAGTTTGACCAACGCGAACGCCGCGGTAAGCGCGGTCTGGATCATCAACACCAAAATCATTGCCCCCTGTGGACTGATTGTCACCATCAAGCTCCATGGTTGTCATGGTAACCGCGTCATAGTCCACAATGTCATCAGCCCAGAAGTTAATTGTAAAACTTTCTGTATTCCAGCCACAGTCATGATCAGCCTTGGCTGCAAGGGTTAGATAGTCAATATCCGTGCCACAGTTATTTGTTATTGTGATCTCCTCAATGACGAAATCGTTAAAATCGTATTCACCAATGCGATAATACTCATTACTGGTTCCAGGATATGACCAAGATCGCCGATCAGCAGTGATTTCTACACAACCCTGATCCAGAGCCAAACCATCATCATCAGGAAAAGACCACTTTGTAGTACTCAACCAAGGTTCTTGCGAGTAGGTACTACCAGAGTTTTCCCATCCTTGTGACGTTGTTCCGGCCTGAGTACCCAGACTTAGAACATAATCACCGCTTGAACCTTCAACATAACTTGCTCCCACTTTCGCTACAATCCAATAACCTGCACGACAGTTGTAATTCAAGGCACTGGGTGAACCGTAGTATCCTCCTGGGTATACCCAACCGGGTACAGAAGCACCGCAGCTTTGATCACCCGTGTTTCCGTAGGAATCCCATCCCATCCAGAGCTGTCCGTTCGTATGGTAAACAAATGTTTGAGTAGCGCTCGCAGTTGCTGTTGCGCTGGATCGAGCTAGTGCTGACCGTACCCTGTTTTGATCCTTGTAAATACGGTTTGATTGTGCAACAAGCCACGAATCCCCAAACAAAATGAAGGACAAAAGCGTTAGTGCTATGATATTCTTCGCTGTGCTTCTTACCATTGATTAAGTCTCCTTTAGATGTCTTGTTTTCCTATAGCCCGATGGAAAATCCTAAGTGTATGATCATAGGTGCTCCGTAAGCAGCCAGATTGTTTCGCGGACCGGCAGCGTTCTGATAGTTACTTTCATTTTCATCAAAATAAGATGATGGATCAGCGATGGCTACAACATTTTCACGATTAAGCAAATTATCTACCTGAACAAAAACAGTTGGGCTGACAGGCCCCACAGCTAGCTTGGCATCTACTTTGAGCGTCACATCCAGTGTGGCCGGTGCTCTTTTATTAAATGCAAACTGCGCAGCCGCATAGGTTGAATAGGGCAGACCACTCTGATAATTAAACGACAGATTTGTTCCCAAGTTTAAGCCACCCATATTCATACGATAGTCGACATAGCCGTTAACAATATGAGGACGGCTGAAAGAGAGAGTATTCATATACATGATATTGGAACCCCACCCACCACGTGTTTCACTGAAACTTCCAGAACCCTGATTTACACGATCGGAGGAAGTGCCCTTAGCAACTGAAAACGTGTATGACGCTCTCCCAGTAAGAGCCCCAGATGATTTACTTAGTGAAGTTTCAAAACCTTTCACACTACCAAAATGTTTTGAGGTCTTACCAATATAATGTGCTCCTGTATAAGTAAATGGTCTATTATCGCCCATATAAGTTCCGGCATTGGTGTCAGTATGACCACCAATAGTGAATTCCTGCGCCGCCGTCAGGTTCGATATATCTTTATAAAAACCCGTTAGATCAAGCTTAAATCCAGGAATGGGAGCGTATTGCATTCCCATTTCATAGATAGTTGTTTCCTGAGGATCCAAGTCGGGATTGCCGATATAGACGAAATACCCGGACTCTGTCCCACCATCACCCTGGATTAGATAGTTTTCATACAAATCATAAAAGGTTGGCCGCTGGACAAAAGTACCATAGGCATAGCGAAAAGCAAGATTGTCACCCACAGGATGGGAAACACCAATCCTCGGGCTAAAAGTCGTTTTAGTAGTTGCAGCCTCGCGCTTTGACATATCAAAAGCTTCCGGCCCTTCAAACTTACCGTCACTCACATTGGGGTTAAATGTATCAAGTCTGAAACCTACATTTACCACCATGTCGCTGAACTCCATTCTGTCCTGTGCATAAAAACCTATATCGGACGGTTTTACATCCGGGATATCCTGATTCTGAATTAATGTCGCATCCTCCTCTACACCAACCGTTCTACCATACCAAACATCCACTCCGTCCCTGCGTACATTATAGAATGAACCGTTGAAACCTACTTTAAGCTGGTGTCGTGTATTAATTTGATTAACCCAAGAAGCATTTAAGTTTGTAGATGATTCTTGAAGGTTAAAATAGTGTCCGTACACATTTTCGCTGTCATACCAGGCATTTCCATAAGACGTGTCAAATCCTGTAGATGTATGAACAAATCCATCCGCATCTGCATTTGGATCATCAGGATCAAACACTGTCGAAAACGTCTCGTCAACACTGGTGATGACGGCCCATGTAGCTGTGTGATTAGGCTTTACCGAGTAGGTAGTATTGTCCGTCACATTAGGATTATCTACAAAGTCGACGAAATTACCGCTATTATCTTTAGCTCCATCTTCTTGCTTTCTAGTCAACTGATCAACATGAATATTGATATAAGAACTGGCAGATAGAGCATAATTGACGTTTACTCCGAATTGAAGATTATTTTCCTCAGTGCGAGGATATTGTCCCATGGCGTATTTCCAGTTGAACATCAATAGTTTCCCGGCATCCCCATCCACTTTCATAGGATCATACATTGGATCATAAGCTTTCTCACGGCTCAGCGTCATTAGCTCGGCGCTTACTTTCAAGTTTGTACCGACCTGATACACCAATTTACTGGTCAAATTAGTGTATGCATCATCTAAGCCGGGGAGACGCCCCGGATCATTATAGTTTCTGACAGACAGCATAAGACCCAAGGGCCCAGCACCATAGGAAGCCCCAAAGTCTAAAAGTGTAAATGGATCATCGCCGAATTCTGTTGCGCTAACTGTGCCAATGTTCGTCTTATCAGAATTAGCCAACTCATCAAACTCCGCATAATAACCAGCATTACCATCAGGCAGAAAATGATCTAACCCACCGGTACTCGTTCGATAGGCGATATCAGCGTGGAATCCTTCAGTGGGTTCCTTCAACACTACGTTGAAAACTCCTGACATAGCTTGGCCGTATTCTGCGTTAAAAGTCCCGGTAACCAGCTCCATTTCCTGTATGGAACTGGGGTTCAAGGGGATGGCATTCCCACTGAAAAGAGCATTATTGGTACTCGCACCATCAACAAGGTACGTCTCTTCACCTGCGCGACCACCTCGAAGGTGAAGTTCGCCTTCACCTACAGTGGCAACGCCCGGCAAAGTTGACACTGCATCCTGAACATCAGAAATACCTTGATTCACAAAAACATCAGCACTCACCACTTGCTTAGAAGATGTTAAGGTCTGTTCAATAGCAGGTTTTTGGGCCGTCACGGTCACGCCAGCCATCTCGAGAGCTTGGCTTGTGAGCCCGGCATTAATCGGTGTCGTTACATCAATGTTTACCGTAACACCCGTAGCCGTAAACTCGGCATAACCGATCATGGAGAACTTGAGATCATATGAACCCGGTGGCAGGTTAATGATAAAGTATTCCCCGTTCTCATCGGTGGAAGCACCGGCAGATGTCCCTTGAACGATAACATTACAGCCGATAAGCGCTTCGCCGGATTGTGAATCGGTTACACGACCCGCAATCTTTCCGGTCTGGCCGGCAAACGCAAGCGTCATGACACAAACAAATACAAGGATAGCTCTAAGGAACTTCATTCCACTTCTCCTTCAGTTTAGTTCAACAATTCGGATAAACTCGTACGCTGAAAAACATCGAAACTGCTCAGAATCACCCTCCTTAAGCAAATATTCAGCACCATCAATTTCGAGGAAAATGGGACTATTTGAATGAAATATCAAGAAAAATTTGATCCACGTCACAAAATTGTTTTTGAACCGAAGACGCGTATTCCCATTATGCTCAATAAGTTATAACAATTCTTATGATATGTTGTGCTCTTAATCTTTTTGGTGCAAATAGTGTCAATCTAACTCGATCCACTCGGTAGAGACGACAATGCCTCTCATCTTGAGCTCGTCTGCGAAACGATCATAAGGTATGTGGCACACGGGGGTGAGCAGACCGCAGCCGGTAATCTCGGAGCGACAGATCATTTGCGCCACAATGCTGGCTGTATATCCCACCGTTCTGCTCATAGCCGTAAACCCCGTCTGCAGATCTCGCTGATCTACGACATGCTGTAAGAGACGTCTCTGCTCTCCTCCCAGAGCACCGGACGTGTCCACACGCAGGATGGTCATGTCCCGTTCGTCAGGTCTAAGCTGAAGCTGGGGTTCCAACATCTGCCGCAGAAACTGGCGTGGAGAGAGAGGCTCGGCCAGCCACGAAATCGGCTTATCGTCCAGAAAGCCTAAGCCGCTCAGTTTCTTCCACAGACTGCTGTGCCCCGGCCAGCGTAAGCTATAGCGTCCCATAGAAAGGACTGTCTCCTCAATACCAAGGGTATCGGCAAACTGCACGGCATCCCCGTTAGGAATGGCTTCAAGCTCTCCCACATCAGGAATCTCCACGGTGTGAATCGATTCTTTATCGAAGATCCGCTCCGGTGCGATAATAACTGTATCCCCTTCTCGAAGTAGCTTTGCTTCTCTTGCATAAGAGTCCAGCACTCCTTCGAAACGCCATGTAATCTTGTACTGTAGCGGATTAGTGGCAGCGGCCTTCTCAGGAATACCACCGCCATAGCTCTTCATCTCGTTGACTTCATCAAACCGTCGCACGGCCTCTCCGCAGAGAACCAGATCAATCCCTGGATCCAAGCCGCACTCCGGCAACAGGATGACACCGTGCGCCTCTGCCAGAGCATGAAGACCGCTTACAGATTTGCCGTAATTGGTGTTAATGAAGTGAATTCCGCTCTCGATGGTAACCTCGGCCACAGGCTTGGCGAACTGCGGCGGAAGCATGTCTATCACCACATCGAATCCCGCTTCCATGAGTTCGGCGAGTTGCTCTCTCTGCGCGAGATCGGCCACTACTGTCTCTAACTTGCTCTTATCAGGGAACAGATTGCTATCCAACTCCGGCTCCAAACAATCTGCAACAACTACTTTTTCCACATCATTGCTACGTGCCAGATCGTGAAGAACGGCCTTCCCCTGCATACCGCAGCCTAATACTAACATTCTCATAGCGACTCCATTTACTTACAATCCGAAACCGATAATCAGGTAAAGTATAGCGGCAATCCCAGCCGCCAGCAATGTATACGGCAGCTGTGTCTTTACGTGATCGATATGATCACAGGCGCATCCTAGAGAAGAGAGAACCGTCGTGTCAGACAGGGGTGAACAGTGATCGCCAAAGACGCCGCCCCCGCTGACGGCGGCAAATGTACTGAAAACAAGCGGCCCCCACGCCTCGCCGTTGAACTGATACGCCAGCGGCACTGAGATGGGCACCATGATGGCATATGTCCCCCACGACGTTCCTGTGGCAAAGCTGATAAAACCACTGATAAAGAAGGTCATGACGGGCAGCAGCGCCGGAGAGAGCCACGCCTCTGTGACGCTCACAACATACTGGGCTGTCCCCATCTCCCTGCTCAGTGCATTGATACCATACGCCAGTGCGAGAATCAACACCGCAGGCATGACGCCTTTCACGCCGGCCAAGACCGCCTCCATGATTCCTCTAAGTCTGTCAACTCTCTGCAGCCAGAGGGTAATGCCGAGCACTGTCACGGCAAGCATGTAACTTTCGAGAACATCCGCAGATCCCTTAACTGTAAACGTAATCACATTGGTGCCAATGACAATTCCAATGGGAAGAATAAAGTTGAGAATGATGCTTGTTCTGTGAGAATCAGACGGTTCCAGTGTTGTCAACTCCTTCCCCATCATGGGGACAGCGCCGTCCCTGAGGACTTTACCTGTCTCTTCTGCTCGCCGCTCGGCCTTTTTCATGGGACCGAACTCAGGAATTATGCCCATTCCCAGCAGGGCCACTAGCACCACCGCCAGAAAACCGTAGAAATTATACGGGATACTCTCTATGAAAAGTTTTATGGCGGCATCCTTGTCTTCTATTCCTGCATGTCCTATTGTGAGGCCGCCCACATAGACAGCCCAGCTGGTAATAGGTATCAGCGACAGCAGAGGCGCAGCGGTGGAATCACAGATATAAGCGAGCTTTTCACGGGAGATACGGTACTTGTCTGTGATGTTGCGCATGACTGGCCCCACAAAAAGGGGCGTAAAATAGTCGCTGAAAAAGATGGTCAGTCCCAATCCCCAGCCGAGCATGTTGACCTGACGACGATTCTTTACCCACGAGCCGGCCTGCTGTGTAAACATTTTCACGGCACCGGAACGCTGAAGAAAGGCCACCAGCACGCCGATACACAGCTCAACGGCACAAATCCACATGAAATCTTCATTGCCCAGAGCGCGAACCAGAAATGACGGGAAACCGGCAATCCCTTCCCCCATGAGGAGCACTCCCGCCAGACAGGCAATCAAGAGACTGATGACCGCATCCCGCGTAATGAATGCCAGCACTACTGCCAGCAGCGGGGGAATAACCGATATCCAGGACAGTTCCATCTGTGGCGACATGTTCAACTGTTATTCAGTTTGTCTGTTTCTGTCTTATCCCACCCAAGTAGACGCTATTCCACGAGTCCGCACCAGCGTGCCAGGAAGAGAGCATAGACCTTGACGGTGTGGATGACACTTTCCACACTCACTCTCTTGTTAGCGCCGTGAATATTTTCCGCCTCGGGACCGTAGCAGGTGGCTTCTCCCCGCCCGTAGAAGTGAAACACTCTCAGCGCGGAACCTTCATTACCTAATGTGCTGGGTTCCGCAACGAGACGAGAGGTAAAGTCCAAGATTTCGTCAGTCAATCCGTGAACTGTTTCGAGAACGTGTTTTTCCTGATGCTTCATGGTAAGGTGTGATGAGAACATGCGAAGTTTTTCTGAGCATTGTCAAGGATTAGTTTTAGTT